>CAMDSO010000055.1 GCA_945906935.1 Bordetella parapertussis | reverse complement strand
ACCCTATTGCTTAGCAGCCATAGCGAGTTGGACCCACTCCTTCCCATTCCGAACAGGACAGTGAAACGACTCAGCGCCGATGATAGTGCGGACTACCCGCGCGAAAGTAGGACACTGCTAGGCGCCTTACCCCTGAAAAGCCCTCACCGTGAGGGCTTTTCTTTTTTAAAGCCCCCTGTTTGTTGCTTTGCCGTCTCGGTTTGGGGCGGCGCAGCTTGGATGCCCGATACCACAGGAAATACCAGCCTTGTAAAAAAACTGTTTAGTTCTTGGGTTTGCGAGCGCTGCCTGCGACCACCTTAATTTCAAACAGCCGGCATTCGAGCGCGCCGTTGAACAAAACTGTCCGTTTGGACGCGCTAAGCCGGATTAACTTAGGCAGTGTCATATCTGCGCTAAGTATGTAGGCGCACCAGCCGCTGAATTTTTGCTTAAGAGCATCACCGAGTTTCGGATAGAAACTCGCCAGTTCATCGGCGTTTCCCAACCTAACCCCGTAGGGCGGATTCGAAACGATTATGCCGTTCGACGCAGGCGCCGGAATCTCTAATAAATTGGCCTGTTTCAACGAAACCACATCGCTGAGCCCGGCCGCGTTCACGTTGGTGTGGGCATACCGCAACTCATCACCATAAAGGTCACTCCCGAAAATGGGTAACGCACAACGCGGCTTTTCTCGTGCCAATGCGTCAGATCTGATTTGAACCCAAGTCCTGTTGTCAAAATTCTTTAGCTGTTCGAAACCAAACCTGCGACGTCCGCCCGGAGCGATATTCAACGCCATCATTGCTGCTTCCACCACAAGCGTCCCGCTACCGCACATCGGGTCAAGCAGAGCTTCAACACCATCCCAGCCCGAAAGTCTGACAATGCCCGCAGCCAGATTCTCTCTGAGTGGCGCATCGCCCGTGTCACACCGCCAGCCCCTTTTGAACAGCGGCTCCCCAGAAAGGTCGAGATAGAGCGTGACGGACTCTGCATCCACGTAAGCATGAACTCTTACATCTGGGGAGTGGGTATCCACGCTCGGACGCTGTCCGAACTGGGCACGAAAACGGTCGCATACAGCATCCTTGATACGCAAGGTTGCGAAATCCAAGCTCTGAAGCGGGCTGCGTGTCGCCACCAAATTAACCCGAAAGGTTTGCTCGACTCCGAACCATTCAGGCCAAGCTAAAGCCAGCGCCACCTTATAGATATCTTCCTCATTGCGATAACGGGCCTGCCCAACACGCCAAAGCACACGACTCGCAATCCGACTCTCAAGGTTCGCTCGATAAGCAATTGCAAGTGTTCCGGAGAAATGCACGCCGCCGTCAACAGAGATAAGATTACTACCACCGATAACAAGAAGTTCCTCAGCGAGAACAACCTCCAAGCCCCGGGGGCAGGGGGCAAAAAACTTATCTAATGCCGCGCTCACAACCGTACCAATACTTCGAATTCGATACGTTGGCGAGGGTTGGGATGATCCTGCAGTTTGCTTATGCGGGCTTCAACCGGACCTCCGCGGTCCATATGGAAGGACACAGCGCGGTTATCGGCACGCGGGATATAACCCAGTTGGTGGCCGCGCCATTCGACCCTAACGGCCAGGCTGTCGTGAATATTCTGGGGCTCGCGAATCAAGGTTAAAGCGTCTCCAACCCGCACATCCTGCCACACCTTAGTGGCTTCGTAATATCGAAAACCGGCAAGCGGAGAACTTTGCACCAGCATCCGCACTTCAGATTGCTGAGCGTAGGCATTAGACACAACCAACGGGTATGCCACCGCGGAGGCAAAAACCACCGCGCAAATACCGGCAACAGGCTTAAAACGGTTTAACGACAACAAGTATCACCACCGCAAAAAGTATGACCACAGGAAACTCATTCAACCACCGATAAAAGACGTGGCCATGTTGGTTACGATCATTTTTGAAGTTGACTAAAAGTTTGCCGCAATAAACATGATAAGCAAGAAGAACTGCGACAAGCGCAAGCTTGGCGTGCAGCCAGCCGCCCCTGAAGTCGTAAGCCAGCCAGAGCCACATGCCGAACAAGACCGTCAACACCGCGCCGGGCGTCATGATGCCGAAGAATAACTTCCGCTCCATGACCTTGAAACGGTCGTTACTGACGGCATCGTCACTCATGGCGTGATAGACGAACAGTCGCGGCAGATAAAACAGACCAGCGAACCAGGTCACCATGAAAATAATATGCAGCGCCTTGATCCAGAGCATAGGAGCCTATTTGAGAAGACGCTTGCGAGTCAGCGCCAGAGCAACGTAGAAGCCGATGATTGCATACAGCGCCAACGTGCACAAATGAATTCCCCAATATGCTGGGACCGTATCAGCCATCAGTGGACGCACCATATCGACCGCGTGGGAAAGTGGTAGCACCACAGTTACCACCTGCAACGCCGTCGGAAGTTGGTCGACCGGGAAAAATACCCCACTCATCAACATCATCGGAGTAATCATAAGGGTGAAGTAATAAACGAAAAAATCGTAGCTTGGTGACAGCGCGGTAACGATTAGCCCGAGACTCGAAAACGCCAGCCCGGTCAAAAAAATCACCGGGATAACCCAAAGCGCGAGCCAGGAACTACACAGACCTAACGCCGCTGCAACCGCCAGCACGGCCACGCCGGATAACAGGGCTTTGCTGCCAGCCCAGATCATTTCACCAAGCAGAACATCATCGAGCGTCAACGGCGCGTTCATGATGGCTTCCCAGGTTTTTTGCACATGCATACGGGAGAATCCGGAATACATGGCCTCAAACGACGCGCTCATCATGGTGCTCGAGCAGACGGTGCCTGCCGCCAGAAATCCGATATAAGTATTACCAAGTCCATCTGGCATCATGCGACCCAGCCCATAGCCAAAACCCAGCAAGTAAAGCATGGGGTCAGCGATGTTGCCGATCATTGAAGCCAGCGCAAGCTTGCGCCATACCAGCAGATTACGCCGCCAGACGTGCAGGAAGCGGCTGCTCAAAGCCGGGCGTGACCAGTGCTTGTTCATATCCTAATCCCGCAGGTCGCGCCCGGTCAGGCGCAAAAACACATCTTCTAGATTGGCCGGCCTGTGGACATATCGCAACCCGCTTCGGACCCCCAAATCAGCGATTACCGCTGTCGCGTCATGCACATAGCAGAACACGCTCTCTCCTATGCTTTCACAGCGGCGGGCGAGTCGGGTGCCATGCACCTTAGCCCATTGCCCGCCGCCGTCACCAAAAACTTCTACCACCTGCGGTTCAATATACTGAGCGACCAGCTCGCGGGGTGTTCCCGTGGCAATCATGCGGCCGTGGTCCATGACGGCGAGGCGGCTGCACAAGCGCTCGGCTTCATCCATGAAGTGCGTAGTGAGAAAAATGGTTTTGCCCTGCGCAACCAGTTGCCGCAGGCGTTGCCAGATCAGGTGCCGCGCCTGCGGATCGAGACCTGTCGTGGGTTCGTCGAGAAAAATCAGGTCCGGATTGTTGATCAGCGCGCGCGCCAGCGTCAGGCGTCTTTTCATTCCACCGGACAGCGCGCGGATATTGTCATTGCCGCGATTAGCAAGCCCTGCAAATTCAAGTAGCGCTGGTATCCGCGCATCGACTTCGCGGGCCGACAAATCAAAATAACGGCCGTAGATCTGCAGGTTTTCGCGCACGGTGAAATCAGGGTCGAGATTGTCCATCTGCGGTACGACGCCGATACGGGTGCGGGCTAACCGCGCCTGCTGGGGCACTGGCACGCCAAGTACGCTGATCTCTCCAGAATCTGGCGTCGTGAGGCCGAGGCAAAGGCGCAGTGTGGTGGTCTTGCCGGCGCCATTTGGGCCGAGTAGCCCGAAACATTCACCCGCGGCCAAATCAAGGTCGATGCCGGCAACGACTTCCCTGCCGCCATAGGTTTTACGCAACGCATGTACCTTGAGATGACTCATACGCCGCTCACGGGTTGCCGCCAATGTTGCGTGACGATTTGTTGCAACACTTGCAGCCGCCCGTGGAAAAAATGTTCGCCACCAGGCACTACCACCACCGGCAAACTCTGTGGTCGTGCCCAATCGAGCACCGCCGACAGAGGAACAACGTCATCGACTTCGCCATGGATTACCAGTGTCCCAGTCGGCACCACGCCGGTTTTAAAACGGCTGACTGCCGGACCGACCAAAACGAGTTGATGGGCAGCAATGCGTTCGACTACGCGGGTCTGCACGAAACTGCCAAAAGAAAATCCAGCGCAGATCAGGGGTAGATCACCGAAACGCTCTTTTGCGTAACCGGCCACCGCAATCAGGTCATCGGTTTCTGCAATGCCTTGATCGTGCACCCCGGCGCTTGCTCCGACGCCGCGAAAATTCGGCCGTAAGGTGATGCAACCCAGCGCATGAAAAGTGCGCGCCAGTGTGGTGACCACTTTGTTGTCTTTGGTGCCCCCCATCAGCGGATGAGGGTGGGCGATCAGGGCGATGGCACACCGCTCCGCACCGGGATCGGTGATATCGGTTTCGATGCTACCGGCAGGGCCGGCCAGCAAAATGTTTTCGATAGCGGGCGGCTTCAAATCTTCAGGCGTTCGACGACGCGACCCTGTTGCAAATGTTCGCTGATGATTTCGTCGATATCTTCGCGGTCCACATAGGTGTACCAGGTTTCTTCAGGATAAACGACCAGTACCGGCCCGAGCTCGCAGCGGTCGAGGCAGCCAGCCATGTTGATCCGTACGCGCCCGGCACCCGAAAGTCCAAGCGCCTTGATGCGGCTCTTGGCGTATTCGCGCACTTCAGACGCACCGTGATCGTTGCAGCAAGACTTGCCGCCATCACGCTGGTTGCAGCAGAAAAAAACGTGGTGTTGAAAAAAACTCATGGCGTGGTCCGCTTGCTTGAAGGCGCCCGGGTCGGCTGAGCCCGGCGGCTGCGGATTATACCGTGCGCTCAATAGTCGCTGTATTTACGCGCGCTGCCGCGGCTGCGTTGGACTGGATATTTACGCGCATTAATTTTCATTTTCCGTTCGGCGGCAGCCAGCGGGTCGATGTCGAGTACGTCCGCCAGCCGCGTCAGGTAGAGCAGCACGTCGGCGATTTCCTCGCCGACCGCCCGTTTGGTCCTGGCATTGAGCTGCGCGCTTTGTTCGGTAGTCAGCCACTGGAAATGCTCGACCAATTCGGCCACCTCAACCGAGAGTGCCATAGCGAGATTTTTCGGTGTGTGGAACTGCTGCCAGTCACGCGCGGCGGCGAAACGCCGCAGCGCATCGCGCAGGCCGTCCACTGAGTCATTGGTTTTTTTCATGTGCAGCTTTCGGATCAGGATGGGGCCGGATATTTGGTGCGCGCGAGCGCAAACAGCAGTACGCTGGTGGCAAACGGCCACAATTGGGAGAGCAGATGTACGATGTTACTGAAGCTCGACAGGTGGGTTTGCTGCGACCCTTTTAAAAATGGCGGCATCGTCTGGTAGGGATTTTCAGGCGTGATGTTCACTAGCACTACTGTGGCCAGCAGGCAGACGATCGCCATCGCACTGCGCCACGCCGGCGGCAGCCAGATCAGTAAGGCGATTACGGCAGTGCCAATAAGCAACCCTTCGCTGAGGCCCGGTGTCAACCACTGCAACGGGCTGGCGGCTCGCGCGAGTGACCAAACGGCCGCCGATTTCGCGATCAGGGTGAATGCGATTGTCGCGGCGACTACCATGGCGGCTGCCGTGCGATTGACTGTGATTTGCGCTGCCAGCAGTCCGAGTGCGATGGCGGCCAGAGCGCCGATACAGGTTTCGACTGTTTGATAGGTGGCTGGAACATAGGCAAACCATGGTTTGAACCTGAGCCATTCACGCCAGTCACCGCTCGCCAGTGCCAGTGTTGACGGATCAAACTGGATGAACAGCCATGCTGCCAGTGCTATCAGCCCGCAATCCCCCAGCACGTCGGTGCGTATTAGCCGGTGCCGCCGTGTGACTGGTGCCAGCCCGAAAAGCCATCCGACCATGACACCGATCGCCGCACCTCCCGCATTGGCGAGCAGATCAAGATTGGAGGCAATACGTGCCGGCAGAAACATCTGCACGCTCTCAAGCGTAAGACTGAGCAGGGCTGCCAGCGTAATAGCCATAAGACCACCAAAAAAACCGGCGTGGTGCGGTCGTAGTGCAATCACCAGCATCGCGCCAAACGGCACATAGGCGACGACGTTGAGTGTGATATCGCTTGCCGTGATGTAGCGCGGCCATGCGGATGTCAGAAAATAAAACAGCGCTTCCGGGGGTATACGCCACCCAATGAATGGCTGCAGGCTGGCATACACGATGACCAATGTGTAAGCTAGCGCGACAAATGCAGCGAGCCTTGAGCGGCCGGGATTGATTACCATATATGACCCTATTCTATGATGTTTTTAACGGCGACGCGGATGGCATCTGCGCGCTGCATCAGCTGCGGCTCGAACAACCGCAGGCCGCTGAATTGATCACCGGCGTCAAGCGCGATATTGATTTGGTCGCACGCGTGAAGGCCACCGCCGGCGACGAAATCACAGTGTTGGATATTTCGTTTGCGCGTAACGCCGTGGCGGTGGAGGCGGCGCTCGATGCAGGCGCCAAAGTGCGTTACTTCGACCACCACTACGCCGGTGATTTACCCGGTCATCGCAACCTCAACGTGGTGATTGATACAGCTCCGGATGTTTGTACCAGCCTGCTGGTCGATCGTCATCTCGAAGGGCGCCAGCGCGTCTGGGCGGTGGTGGCTGCGTTTGGCGACAACCTCGCCGGTTCTGCAGAGAGTGCCGCGGCATCCCTGCATCTGGCGCCGCACGGTCTGGCGCAGCTGCAGGCACTGGGGGAATGCATTAATTACAACGCCTACGGCGAGAGTGTTGACGATTTGAATTACCACCCGGCCGATCTCTATCAGGCGATCAGTGCGTATGCCGATCCATTTGCTTTTATTGCGGGTGAGCCGGTCTTCGATATTCTGCAACAAAGCCGCGCCGATGACCTTTATCTCGCTAATGAAATCTTGCCTGAAAAAGCCAACGAATATAGCGCGGTTTATGTGTTACCCGACGAGCGCTGGAGCCGGCGTGTCAACGGTCCGTTTGCTAACCAGCTTGCGCTCAGGCACCCGTCCCGGGCCCACGCCATTCTGACCTGGCGCCCTGGCGGGTTTTTCGTCAGCGTACGCGCACCGAGCGAGGCGCCACGCGGTGCCGACGGTCTGTGCCGCCAGTTCGCCGGGGGCGGCGGGCGCGCAGGTGCTGCAGGCATTGATTTTTTGCCGACCGCCGATCTCGCGCGCTTTGCTGATGCGTTTGCACTAACCTATCGCGTATAACGATTTAGCCTGCGAGTTTGAGCGCGTCCTTTTCGATTAGCGCAAAGGCGATCAGCCACAACACCGCGTCATAGGCGTCGAACCATTCCCCGCGAAGCGCCCATAGTGGAATCAATAGCGCGATGGCGGAATACAGTGCGACTGCAACGCCGGTAAACAAGCGGCGGTTGCGAGCGACCCTCTGCGGCAGCCGTAATTCGCATTTGATCAGCGCCACGACCAGTACCCAGAGTGCGATGTTAATGAGGTCTGGCCATTCGTTCTCTTTTGTATAGCCCGCCGCCGACGCGATGATCGCTACGGTGGCAGAAAAACGCAGCGCATGCGCAGCGCTACACAGCTATTTTTTTTCCAGCCAGTTCGGTTGCAGCGTTTCGAGGGCAAACAGCATCAATAGTACGAACCAGGCCAGCGAATCGAGGGCCTGGGCCCAAGGTCCCACGACAAGATACCAAAGGGTATGGGTTGTGAGCAGTGCATATAGGGCACCATACAGCGGGTGTGTGGCGCGCATGGCGGCACCGTCTTAGGCGGTGGAGTGGTGTTGCGGCGCGCAGTTCCACTGCGGCAGCAGCGAGCCAGCAAGCATGCCGATAATGCTCGCGAGCCAGCCGGCAAACTGGGCCGGCAGCAGCGGGTCAGGTGGCAATACGCCGTATCCGATCATCAGCTCGCAGCTGATCCATACGCCGAGTCCGAGCGCCATTGCGCAGGCGGCACCTTGGGTGGTGGCACGTTTCCAATACAGGCCGAACACAAGCGGGGTGAAGGCGGCGACCAGGGTGATCTTGTAAGCGTTTTCGACCATGCCATAAATGGTTGCCCCCGAACCGAGCGCAAAACTGAACACGCAAACAGCGAATAGCAGCACGACCCAGCGCAGCAGACGCAGAAACTGCCAGTCGGCAAGTTTGGGCAGGAAGGGGCGCAGAACGTTTTCTGCGAAGGTCACCGAAGGTGCTAGCAGCGTGGCGCTCGAGCAACTCATGATAGCGGCGAGCAGGGCACCGAAAAATATCGCCTGTGCCGCCAGCGGCGTGTGCTGGAGGATCAAATTGGGCAGGATGTACTGCGCATCGCTGTTGATGTGATTACTAACCAGCGCCGGATCAATCAGGATGGCTGAGTAAGCCAGGTACATCGGGATGAAGGCAAAGACAAAGTAGACGCAACCGCCGATCACGGAGCCGCGGCCGGCGGTTTTTTCATCTTTCGCCGCCGACACGCGCTGGAACACGTCCTGTTGCGGAATCGAGCCTAATCCCATTGTGATCCACGCGGCCAGAAATGCGATCATGGCGCGTAGCTCGAAGGCCGGCAGAAATTCAAGTTTGCCGGCTGCTGCCGCATGCTCGATGACGACGCTGGCACCGCCGGCGATACCGCTGACGACAAACGCGATATAAATCATCCCGAGCAGAATGACGCACATCTGGAACAAATCGGTGAACGCCACCGAGAACATGCCGCCTGCCAGGGTGTAGAGCAGCACGATGGCGATGCCGATCGCCATGCCCTGCCACGGTTCGATCGCACCCTGAGTGATGACCGAGAATACCAGACCCAGTGCGGTGATTTGCGCCGACACCCAACCGAGATAAGAGGCGACTATGCAGAGCGATGCAGCCAGCTCAATCGAGCGGCCGTAGCGCATCCGGTAATAATCGCCGATGGTCAATAGTTTCATACGGTAGAGAGGACGCGCGAAGAACAGTCCGACGAGAATCAGGCACATGCTTGAGCCGAACGGATCGGCAATCACGCCCTGCAGACCCTCAGCCATAAATTTTGCCGGAATGCCCAGCACCGTCTCTGAGCCGAACCATGTCGCAAATACCGTTGCAATAATGAACGGCAGTGGCAGGTGGCGACCGGCAACGACGTAATCAGCGGTGTTTTTGACGCGCCGTGAGGCATAGAGGCCGATGCCGACCGAGACGGTGACATAGAGAACGACGAACCAGATCAGCATGGTATGTAAGAGCGGGCAGTGGCTGCGCGTCGGCGCCGATAAAATATTATACGACGCGAAAAAGTGGTGTTGTGCCTCGGTGTGCGGTTTAGTAGGCGATGTAGAGCAGCAGGCCGCTCAACGAAACCAGCGCAACAGCGATGAGTGCGAGCACGATATTCTGGTCGCGGGTTTCGTCGGCCAGACGCTGCAGCGCGCCGCTGAGGCGCTCGTTGCGGGCGTCTTCAAGATAGCGGTGTAGCAGCCGGGGTAGTTGCGGTAGCGTAAGGCTCCAGGACGGCAATTCTGTTTTCAGTTGCCGCAGTAGGCCGCGCCAGCCGATTTGTTCCGACATCCATTTTTCCAGAAATGGTTTGGCGGTCGCCCACAAATCGAGCTCGGGGTCGAGTTCGCGGCCGAGGCCTTCGATATTGAGTAGTGTTTTCTGCAGCAGCACGAGTTGCGGTTGCACCTCGATATTGAAACGCCGGGAGGTCTGAAATAGGCGCAACAGCACGCGGCCGAACGAAATATCCTTCAGGGGGCGCGCAAAAATCGGTTCGCAGACTGCACGGATTGCGGTTTCGAAGGCGTCGATGCGCGTATCCGCCGGCGCCCAGCCCGATTCGATATGGGTTTCGGCGACACGCCGGTAATCGCGGCGGAAGAAGGCGAGAAAATTCTGTGCCAGATAGTGTTTGTCGTTGTCGGTCAGTGCGCCGACGATGCCAAAATCGAGTGCGATGTAACGGCCGTCGGCAGCAACGAGGATATTGCCCGGGTGCATGTCGGCATGAAAGAAACCGTGGCGGAACACCTGCGTGAAGAAAATTTCCACGCCCTCGCGCGACAGTTTTTTCAGATCAATGCCCTGGGCGCGCAGGGAGTCGATATGTGAGATCGGTGTGCCGTGCATGCGCTCCATCACCATCACCTGTGTGGTGCACCAATCCCAGTAAATTTCCGGCACCAGCAGCAGGGACGTTCCCTCGAAGTTGCGGCGCAACTGGCTGGCGTTGGCGGCCTCGCGCATGAGGTCGAGTTCGTCATCGAGATGGTGCGCAAATTCGGCGACTACTTCGTGCGGGCGCAGACGCTTGCCGTCGGCCCACAATAATTCGATCAGGCTGGCGCCAGCGTCGAGCAGTGAAACGTCGTTGCGGATCACTTTTTCAATGCCCGGGCGCAGAATCTTCACCGCTACGGCGCGACCGTCATGCAGTTCGGCGAAATGCACTTGGGCGACTGACGCGCTGGCGATGGCGGTGGCGTTGAATGCGGCAAACACTTCGGCGGCCGGTTTGCCGTAGGCGCGCTGAATGGCGGCGAGGGCGATCTCCGGCGAACAGGGCGGTACCTGATCCTGCAGTTTGGCCAGTTCGTCGGCGATATCCGCCGGCAGCATATCGCGCCGTGTTGACAAGATCTGGCCGAATTTGACGAAGATCGGACCCAGTGCCTCAAGCGCGAGGCGCAAACGCACGGCGCGTAGTTGCGTATACCGGCGCCAGAAAAAAACCGTGTGTAGCAGCACTCGTAGGCCGCGCACGCGTTCGTGACCGAGAAAGAATTCATCAAGGCCGAAGTGCAGACCGACGCGGATGATTTTCAGGAGGCGCAGCAGAGTCATGCCGTAATTCTAACAGGGCGGCCTGCAGGCTCCTGTGGTCGGCGGGTAGGTGCGTGTTGTTTTAGCGCTGGCGTTCGAGCTGTTCGAGGCGTTTTTCGACACGCGCGACATCATCGCGCAGGGTATCAACCGCGCAGCCGAATTGATCAAGATCGGCTTTGGCCGCGATGAGGGGTTGCTCCTCTGTCCAGTAAGTGCTTGCCTGGCGCGCCAGACTCTTGACCGTGTCGCGCTGCCAGCGCAGCATAGCGCCGCCGGCGTTGGCGAGGCGATGTGCCACGATATCGCCCAATACGCGGCTCAGATCTTCTGCCGCGTCCCAGCGCAGATTCTGCGCGATAAACAGAACATCACGCGCCAGCGCGAGGTCACCGCGGGTCTTCACTTCACGCCACGCAGTTTCACCCGTAGCAGCCATGCGCATGGCCAGCGCCGGAGTGAGTTCAAAGGTGGTCGTTGCGGCGCCCTTGCAGGGGCTGACTTCACCGCTGGGCAGGATTTCCAAGCTGAAGGAAAGGGGGGAGACATCGAAACAGACTGTTTTGCCTGCGTGAGGCGTCAACCGCTCACGTGCCCAAGACGCAGGTCCCAGCAGATGATTCAGCGCGGCAGCCAGCGGTAGCGTAAACAGATTGCCACCGCCCGGTGTGTTGTCGTTGGATTCTTCGGCCGCGCCGGCCATATTCGATCAGACCTGTTGTATGCCGCTGATCAGCCAGCCACTGGAACCATCAAGCGGTTTTTCCAAATGCCAGATTTCGTCGAAAGCTTCCGCCGCCGGATCCGCTTTGTCGCGCAGCGAGCCGGTAAAGCGGACGCTGGCGATGTGTTTGTTATTTTCGGTGACTACTTCGACGACTTCCGACTCAAGGCTGATGATCTCGGTGTGTTGCACCACGCCCATCGGGTCCAGTTGCGCGTTGATCGCCGTGTAGAGTTCGGGCGTCATGTAATCACGCATCGTTGACACATCACGCTTGTCGTTGGCCTGTTGCAGGCGCGTGAAATTCATCTTCGCGTGTACGGCGAATTGCGCGGCGTCAAAGCCCGCCGGGAAACGGTTGGCCTCAGGTGCTACGACTGGGGCCGCCGCGGCACCACCGAGGGCGCTGCCAATTTGTGGCATGCCACCGGCGCTGGGTGCAGGTATCACAGGGGTTGGCGCGGCTTCGCCTGTGTTTGCGCCCGCGTACTGCAGGTTGTTATTGCCGGCCGGTTTGGAGCGAAACATTTTCCAGGCAAACAGTGCTGCAGCGGCGAGCAACGCGATCATCAGGATACTGCCCATCGCACCGCCCATGCCACCGCCCATGAACATTGAAGCCAGGCCGGCACCGATTGCGAGACCGGCCAGAGGTCCGAGCCAGCGGCTCATGCCCGACGGTTGAGCGGCCGGTGTGGGAGCCGCGGGGGCTGCTTGTTGCGCCTGTTGTGCTGGAGATTTGGCCGGTGGTTGCGCTGTCATGTTGCGCTGCGCACCTACATTGCCGCCGCCGCCGAGACGTTTTGCAGCGTCGGCATCGAATGTGGAAAAACTGAGTGTCATAACTGCGCTTAAAACCATCAAGAATTTATTCATGATTTCTCCAAACCGGGAAGCCGGAGCAGCATTCTAGCAAGGATGTTGCGAGCCGTAAGGGTATTCATAAATTATTGTTTGTAATGACGTTAATTCGATTTTTGCATAGTGGTTAGCTCAAAAATATTCCAGTCGCCACGCATGAGTTGGTTGCGGACGCCTTTGGCGATATCCCGATATTCTGATTTGCTGACGAGTCGCACGCTGCGGCCGAGCGCGGGCGCATACCACTCGATCTCAACGGTATTGGTTTCGCGCAGATTGTATTCGGCATCGCCGGCGTAAATTAAACGCTCAATCTTGACCGTGTCGAACTCGCCGGCCGGCACGCTGATGCGTTCGTTCCCAATGACTTTTGCATCGACGCGCACACTGCGTTGCCCGCCAGTCGCCGGCACGTAAGCATTGACGCGCATTGACCATTTTTTGCCCGGGTCGAGCGGCAAGGGGTAGGCGGAATAAGCCTGTGTGAAATCGTAATCAAACGGCTGGTCGCGACTGGTGATGGCGTGGCGCAGCCAGTCCCCCTGGAGTGTCTGGATTTCGGTCGTCTCTTTTTGGGAACCCGAGCGTTCCAGTGTGACGGCGAGGGTTACTCGTCCACCCTCGATATTTTCGACCCGCTGGCTGAGTTGGCCGCGTATCTCGGGGTTATAGCCGTCGGTGAGCCGGTAGACATAGCGGTCGCCGACGGCGGGCGGCGTTGCGCTTGCGTGGCCGGTGGTGACAAGCAGGCTGGCGAGGGTGGCCAGTATCAACAGCGCATAGGAGGCAATGCTGCAAGCGGGGCGGGGGCTGCTCTCTCGGGGGGACAAGCTTGTCATCGGGATCTCCGTAGGAAAACTAACGTCGTACAATGGTGCGTCCGACTTTTCTGAGTGCGTATCGCTTCGTGGTGGTTGGGGCTTCGTCGAAAAGGTATCACCGGTCAGGCCAAGCAGCTAGAGTTTTAGAGTTTATAACCTCGGTGCAGCGCGACGACGCCGGCGCTGAGATTGAAATACTCGACCCGCTCCAACCCCGCACTTTCCATCAAACCCTTCAATGTTTCCTGATCGGGATGCATGCGGATGGATTCGGCCAGATAACGATAACTATCGCTGTCGCCCGTGATCATCTTGCCAAGTGCTGGCAGCACCCTGAACGAGTAGGCGTCATAGGCCGCGGTCAGCGGTTTCCAGACGCGTGAAAATTCAAGCACCAAGAGTCGACCGCCCGGACGCAACACACGCCGCATTTCAGCGAGCGCACGATCCTTGTGCGTCATGTTGCGCAGGCCGAACGCCACGCTCACGCAATCGAAATAGTCCGTCGGAAAAGGCAGTTTTTCGGCGTCGCATTGTACCGCCGGTGCGACCACTCCGGCGTCGAGCATACGGTCACGTCCGCGCACCAGCATGGCGGTATTGATGTCGGTGAGCACCACTTGTCCGCTGCTGCCAACGCGCCGTGCAAACTGAATCGAAAGATCAGCCGTGCCTCCGGCCACGTCGAGGGCGCGCTGGCCCGGCCGCAGACCGCTTTGCTCTACCGTAAAGCGTTTCCACAGACGATGCATGCCGGCCGACATCAGGTCATTCATCAAATCATAACGCGAGGCGACGGAATCAAACACGCCGGCGACGCGCCCGGCTTTTTCGTTCTCGGGGACTTTTTCAAATCCGAAATCGGTGCTGGTGGCCATAAGCAGGATTTTCGCGAGGGATATGGTGATTGGAGGGGGCTCAGCCAGTATTGCGCAGAGACGGGTAAAACATGCCTTATTATAGGACCATCGAAGTTGATAGTGGTTCACGCACAACCTGAATTCCTGCGTCTGCCTGGGGTGGCGGATCAGTATGCGCAGGCGAGCGGCTCTGCCGCCGTGCCGATGGATGAGGTGTGCCTCAAAAGGATTGTGATTATTTATGGAAGTGATCAAAACGCCACTGCCGGGAGTGTTGGTTTTTAAACCCCGTATATTCACAGACGATCGTGGGCATTTCTTTGAGGGCTATAACCAGCGTGAATTTGCCGAGTATCTCGGCAGCGTGTCATTTGTGCAGGATAACGTGTCTCGTTCATTGCGCGGCGTTCTGCGCGGATTGCATTTTCAGAACCCCCGCCCGCAAGGCAAGTTGGTGCGGGTTCTAAGTGGTGAAATTTTTGATGTGGTGGTGGATATTCACCGCGCTTCGCCATCCTTTGGCGGTACTTTTTCAATACGATTGTCCGCTGACAATGCGCTGATGATTTGGATACCTCAGGGGTTTGCGCATGGTTTTCTGACTTTGTCTGAAGTTGCAGACGTTCTTTATAAGACCACCGATTTTTATATGCCGGCCGCCGAGCATTGCATCGCCTGGGACGATCCGCAGTTGGCGATTGATTGGCCGTTATCCGACCCGCCCGTGCTGTCGCCCAAGGACGCCGAGGGCAAACGCCTGCAGGATTCCGAGGTTTTTCGGTGAAGACGATTTTGCTCGCAGGCTGCAATGGGCAGGTTGGCGCCGAGCTCGTTACCGCACTCTCGGCTGTGGGGCGGGTTATCGCTTGCGGCCGCGAGACGCTGGACCTTGCCGACGAGGCCATGATCGCTGAAAAAATACGTGTGGTCAGGCCGGCTATCATGGTCAACGCTGCCGCTTACACTGCAGTTGATCGCGCTGAAAAAGAACCCGCGCTGGCGCATGCCATTAATGCCGTCGCGCCAGCCGTCATGGCGGAGGAGATGCGCCGTCTGGGTGGCTTGTTGGTGCACTACTCGACAGATTACGTATTCGACGGCGACACAGACGGTGCCTATACGGAAGAAGACACTCCCAACCCTCTGAATGTTTACGGGCATTCCAAGCTGGCCGGTGAACAGGCGATAGTATCTTCGGGCTGCGAGCACCTTATTTTTCGCACGAGTTGGGTCTATGGCGCGCGCGGCGCTAACTTTTTGCTGACCATGTTGCGGCTCGCGGCCGAACGTAGCGAACTAAAGCTGGTCGACGACCAGGTCGGCGCGCCAACCTGGTCGCGTGACATTGCGCGAGCGACCGCAACCGTATTGGCTGCCGGGGGCGGGTTAGCTGATGCGCGCGGACTCTTTCACCTGAGTGCGGCCGGCCATACAACCTGGTTTAATTTCGCGCGGGCAATTTTCGCTGCTGGGTTGCAAGGCGCGCGAGCGCCGCATTTGATTCCAATCAGCGCCGAGCAATATGGTGCGCCGGCATTGCGCCCACGCAATTCCCGCCTTGATAGCCGGCGTTTACGCGAGGCTTTTGGCATTGAGATGCCGGATTGGCAATTCAGTCTGCACCAGTGCCTCGCCGCGATGGGCCGGGCTTGAGTGCGGCCGCTGCTGTAATCAACGATTGGCGCCGGCCTCCGCCAACCGCTTTAGATAGCCCGCCCACATCGTTTCCTGATTGATGCCGTAGTCGTAGAGGATGTCCCAGGAATAGATGCCGGTGTTGTGCTGGTCCGAGAAGTGCAGTTGCACCGCATAGGTGCCAACCGGCTCGATTTGCAGTATCTCCACCTCCTTCTTGCCGATTTGCAGGGTTTCCTGTCCGGGGCCGTGGCCGCGCACTTCAGCCGACGGCGAGTAGACGCGCAGAAATTCGCAGGGCAGGCTGAAGGTCTTGCCGTCTGCAAACGAGATTTCAAGCAGGCGCGATTTTTGATGCAGCTTGATTTCGGTGGGCAGCGGCGTGGTTTTTTTCGGTGTGCTCATGACTTGAACGGACGTCCGGCGATTGCGGGACACGCATCATAACCGAGCCGCCATCGCACCGCCTACACCCTTTGCCTGTTGCCACTGGTTTCGTGTTGCACCGCTGGCGGAGCCTTAGACATCAAGAGAGGTTAACCGTGCAGCGTTCGAAGTCGCTGCCTTTTTCGAGTAGCCCAGTGAGCTTGGCAACCACCTTCTGTTCGCCATGTAATTCGACGATGCGGCCTGGTTGATACCAGCCGGAGGGCAGCACGAGTGTCATTGGCGCTGTGGAGGTCGGTAGCTCTGGCAGCAGTAGTCCGCGCTCAAATTGGCCGCGGATAGCGCCGGGTGCGTTGAAATTGGTTGGTCGCACGGCGACTGCACGTGCGACGCCCGGAAACAGCCGCACCCCGGCGAACAGCGACTCTTGGTCTTCCGCGCGCATCCATTGAATCAGTCCAAGGTGGAATAGCTTGCTCGCGCCGCGTCGCACGGCGACCAGCTGCTGGTGTCCAACGCGCAGCTTGGTGTCGGTGTCCCGCACCATGCACATAAAACCGGAATCGCTTTGGTTCATCATTTTCCAAGACTCGACAGCCTGACTTTGCGCCGAGGCCAGTGGCCGCTCGGTGCGTTCGCTGAGGTGGCCGAAGAGTTGCATATCGTCTTCTTCCTGACGCGACAAGCCGGCCCCGGGCGGGCGGAATGCGCGTCCGCTGATATGAAAATGCGCGGCGTGGAGGCCAAGGCAGACCCGGGCGTGTTCTGCGGTCGCCAGGCGCTGCTCGCCGCGTGCGGTGCCCGCGCGACACCACTGGATATATAACAGCATCAGCAGGCTTTCACAGTCCTGCTGGCGTGCCTCTTTGCCGAGGCCAAGCTGGGCCGGTGTTTGGCCTTGCTTGAGCAGGCCCATCAGTTGTCGCAGGTTACGCCCGATTGCATCAAGGTCGAGATGTCGCAATGTCGGTGACGGCTTCAAACTTTCGGCGAAGCCCGGACCGCGGCCGCCGGCAAGATCGATACCCAGTGCCGGAATGCCCGATGGCGGTAATGGCTCCGCGGCGAGATTGGTCACTGTCGCCCATTGCGGAATCCATGCCGATAACAGATTCATTTGCTGCGCCGACAAAGAAAAAGGATGGGCGAGGTGCGCCAGCAGTGCTGCGCAATACGCGGCCAGACAATGGGTTGTCGCGACCTCTTCGCGGGCCTCTACCTTGACGCTGATACGGGCAAAGCCAGCGCGTTCGGCAGAGGCATAGAGTTGATTGAGCTTCTCCCACAAGGCCGGGGTTACCTCAAGATAAATGCGGTAATGCTCGAACATCGCGGCAGCCAGGCAACGGATGGCGTGCATCAGGATCAGCACGTTGCTCTGCTCGACGTTAATGTGGTCGCGAGCATATACATCGCGGCAGCCGATGCAGGCATCGGCGTATTCCAGCCAGAGCTTCTGCACGCTAGACCATACGGCCGCCTCATCGGTGTCCAGCGGTAGTGGTTTGCCGGCGTATTTCTGCGCCAGTGCGCTTTGCACGAAGAGAACCGGCTCCCACAACGCTGCCAGCACCCCCAACTGTTCATCGGGGATCATGCAAGATTGGCGCAGTAGATGGAGTTGTTTCGTCAGCGTCTGTTGGGCGAGCGTGACGTTGGTCAGCGGCAGTGCGGCAAGCCACTCTCGGCAATCCGCCGCATTGGCGAATTGTGGTGATTCGGCAGACTGTTCGATAGTGCGACTTGCCATGGTGAGCCTGCCTTTTTGATGGGGGCGTTAACTGCGTTGGTGTGCGCTGCCGCAGCAGACAGCGACATCGTGGTGGACTCGATTACCGCCGATCCGCGTGGGCAAGTGCGGCTGATGTGCGGAACAATCGACCGCACAGAAGGGTTGCGGGTGAGCAGTAAATCACATCACTGCAGACGCTTGGCGTGGGCTTTTTGGTCGGGTTTGAGTCTGTGAAGTCTGCACTTACAACAATCGTACCAATTGATCACGCAACGCTGCGCGCCAGTTGGCCGGCGTGTGCTTTGCCAGTGCTGTTTTGCCCGCGCGTTTACGTTTGCCCCACACCGGGTTGGGGAAATGTGCGTCGCCGACAAAGCGCGGGATGACGTGCCAATGCAAATGCGGCGCCATGTTGCCAAAGCTGGCCAGGTTAATTTTATCCGGTGTGAAAACCGTGCGTAGCGCCTGCTCGACGGCGAGTACTACGCGCATGCAACGCGCGCGTTGTTGCGCCGACAAATCCGTCATTTCTTTACTATGGGTGTTCCAGATGACGCGGCAGTAGCCGGCGTAATCAGGGTCGCGCACGGTCACGATGCGGCAATGTTTATCCTGCCACAGCAGGGTGCCGCCATTGCCACGGCACAGCGGACAGGCAGCCGTTTTGGGTTTCGCGACAGGTGTTGCGGCAACGTTTTTTTTCACGCGTGATTCCTCGGGCAATTTTGCTGGTGGCTAGAGCGCAAAGGCAACAATCGGAAGATAGCGGGCGAATTTACCAATGGCCATGCACAACGTCGACCACCACGGGTTGATGCGCAGCCAGCCGGCAGCCACGCACAAGGGGTCGCCGATCAGGGGCACCCAGGCCAGCAGCAGCGCCGCTGCGCCGTAGCGCGACAGGGTATCGAGGCCTTTTAGTTTTTTCTTCTGCGGGATCAGTCGGCCGATCAAGTACGAGGATAGGCCGCCCAGTGTGTTACCGAGCGTGGCCACCAGCAGGGCGGGCCAGGCCTGTCCGGGATGCAACTTGATGACGCCGAATAGCACTGCTTCGGAGCCGCCGGGCAGCAGGGTGGCGGCGAAAAAGCTGCTCGCGAAGAGCGTCCAGAGGCTGAGTGTTTCATCCATGACGGCATTTTTGCATGCGGCGAAGTGGATGGCACAGCGTTCGTGCGCTGGTTTGACGCTGTCGGCACCGATCGCTGATAATCGAACACGCTTTGGCAGCTGCTTTTTTCGCGGTTTTCCACTGACGACAACGAACACGCCGATTGTTAGCCACGGCCTGCTGTAACGGTGCCGCGACCCTCAGGCGTATCTATTTATCCAGAAAGGCAAGGCATGAAATACGTGATCGATTTTCCGCCCGTAACGACGCTGCCGGTGGTTGGCAGTTCCGATGTGTTTCCGGTCAACCGCATTTACTGCGTCGGCCGTAATTACGCCGAGCATGCGCGTGAAATGGGGCATGACCCTGATCGCGAGCCGCCTTTTTTCTTCATGAAGCCGGCCGATGCGATTGTCCTGCACGGGGCGGCGATTCCCTATCCGCAGGTGACCAAAGATCTGCACCATGAAATCGAAATGGTGGTGGCGATCGGTAAGGGCGGGGCAAATATTCCGATGGAAAAAGCCCTCGAGCACGTTTGGGGTTACGGCGTCGGTCTTGATATGACGCGTCGTGATATCCAGGGCGAGGCGAAAAAAATGGGCCGCCCGTGGGAAATGGGCAAGGCTTTTGACAATTCCGCGCCGTGCACCGCGCTGCTGCCGGCGAGCCAGATCGGCCATCCTGCCAAGGGTGCGATCTGGCTGAAGGTCAACGGCAAAACCACGCAGACTGGTGATTTGTCGGAAATGATCTGGAATGTGCCTGAAACCATTGCTTACCTCTCGGGCCTGATAACGCTGCAGCCTGGTGACCTGATTTATTCAGGTACGCCGGCGGGGGTGGGGCCGGTCAAGGCTGGCGACAAACTCGAAGGTCACGTCGATGGCGTGGGCGATTTGATGGTGACCTACGTCAGCTAAATGTTTTTCTTTTCACGAGGAGCAGTCGACATGCAACAGCGCAAACTCGGCAGTAACGGTCCGGCGGTTCCCGCCATCGGTCTTGGGTGCATGGGCATGTCGATCGCTTACGGCGAACCAGACGACGCCGAATCGATTGCGACCATACACCGCGCGCTTGATCTTGGCGTCAATTTACTGGTGACATCCGATGCTTACGGCAACGGTGGTAACGAAGAACTGATCGCGCGCGCTATCAAAGGCCGCCGCGATCAATTCCTGATCGGCTCGAAGTTTGGCAATTTGGGTTTGGCGGGGATTGGCGCGCCGCCGGGGTTGAGCGCCGGTCACCCGGATTATGTGATGTTGGCTTGCGAGAAATCGCTCCAGCGGCTGGGTGTGGATGTGATTGATTTCTACGGCGTGCATCGCGTCGATCCGACGGTAGCCATCGAAGACACCGTCGGCGCCATGAAAAAACTCGTCGAGCAGGGCAAGGTGCGTTATCTCGTCTTGTCCGAGGCTGGCCCGCAGACCATCCGCCGTGCGCACAAGGTGCATCCGATCGCGGCCGTTGAAACCGAATACTCGTTGTGGAGCCGCGACGTCGAGCAGGATGTATTGCCGGCCTGCCGTGAGCTTGGCATCGGTTTCATGGCGTATGCGCCGTTGGGGCGCGGCTTTCTGACGGCGACGATGAAAACACTCGACGCCCTGCTGCCGAAAGACCGTCGCCGCGAACATCCGCGTTTTCTCGCTGATAACATTGCGCACAACGCCGCCCTGCTGGCACCGATCGAACAGATCGCTGCTGCGCACGGCAGCACGCCGGCGCAGATTGCCATCGCGTGGGTGCTGGCGCAGGGTGATGACATCGTGCCGATTCCCGGCACCAAACAACGCAAATACATCGAGCAGAACGCTGCTGCGGTTGATGTCAAGCTGTCAGCCGATGAAATTGCGCTGCTCTCAAAAGCATTTCCGCCCAACGTCACGGCCGGCACGCGCTATCCGGAAAAGCAGTTGAAGGGTTTGGGTATTTAGTTGCCGATTGCTTTGTTAGCAGCAACTTGAATCCCGGCGGGGAGGGGTTGGCGGCGGGTGAAGGTGTCGGCAGACTGCTCGACGAGGCTTTGCAGCTTTGTCAGCGCGGTCTCTTTACGCAGGCCGAGGCTGTTTGCCGCAGGGTCGTCACCCGCGATGCTGGGGAGGGGGACGGTTGGAACATGCTTGCGGCGGTACTCCATGAGCTATGCCATTACAACGAGGCATGGGAATGTTCGCAGGAGGCCACGCGCTTGCGTCCCCAATTGCCGGCCTACTGGCTGATGCGCGGTAATATCGCCTTGTCACGGCTTTGTTATGCAGATGCGGAGTCGGGTTTTTCCCGCGCCATTGAACTCGCGCCGCATTACGCCGAAGCGCATTACCGACGTGCGCTGATCCATCAAAGGCAGCACCGCATTGCCGAATCGATTGCGGGTTATCGCAGCGCCTTGCGTTACGCGCCGGACGTCGCGGAAATTTATTTCAAACTGGGCGAGGCACTCAACGAGGCTAACGCGTGGGAGGATGCGCTGCGCGCCTACGAGGCTGCATTTGGACGCGACCTGCAAAACGCTTTGCCGCGCGGCAATGCGCTGAATTTGATCAACAGTTTGCAGTGGGAGTCCCTGCCGGCGTTTTGGCAGAACGAGATTGCGCGCAACTTTGAACGGCAGGACGTTGATAAGAGCCGGAATGTTAGCGTCGCCTTGCGCGCGCTTAAAGCGAAGCCGGGATTCCGCCAGGTGCTTGCAACCGTGTCGGCACCGGCTCAGTGGGATGATGCCGCACATTTGGTTGTTACGAGCGACACGCTGTTTTTGCAACTCTTGCGTGACACCTTGATCGCGGATGCGGCGTTCGAAGGCATGTTGACGCGTATGCGGGTGATGTTTCTTACCGATGCGGTAGCGCGCAGCCGGGCGCCGTTGGAATTTCTCGCGGCATTGGCGCTGCAGTGTTTCAACAATGAATTCGTTTATGCGGCAAGTGCGGCTGAAGTGGCGCAGCGTGCCGCGCTATCGCCAGAACTGGAAGCCGCGTTGGTGGCCGAAGTCGACCTTGAGCCGGCGCTGGAGCGGTCGCTTGCGGTAATTGCGATGTATGGCCCTTTGCACGAGCTGCCGTCCGTTGTGATGTATGCAAAGGGGCATTCCGTTACATCGCCCTTATTGTTATTGATGCGCCGCACAGTGCAGGAACCGGAACTCGAACTGACCTTGCGCGGGAGCATTGTTGCTGACGACGCCATTACCGATGGTGTATCGCTGAACGTGCGTGGAATGTATGAGGAGCACCCCTACCCGCGCTGGTTTTCGATCGACCGACCGCCGCCGCTGAAGCTGCGGGATTGGATAGACCGCGAGGCGCCGACCGCCGCCGCTTCGTTTGAATTCGCCGCTGGTGCACGTGTTCTGGTGGCGGGATGCGGGTCTGGCCATGAAGCAATTGAACTGGCCGCTGGCTTGTCTGATGTGCAGGTGCTGGCGGTCGACCTGAGCCTGGCCAGCCTCGCCTATGCGCAGCGCATGGCTGCCGATCTTGGGGTCAGCAACATCGAATTTCGTCAGGCCGACATACTCGGTCTGGGCGTACTGACGGAACGTTTTTCAATGATCTACTGCAACGGCGTTCTGCATCACCTGCAGGATCCGGCGGCCGGATTGCGTGTGCTGGTGCAATTATTGCGGCCGCGCGGATTACTCAGACTATCGCTATACAGTGAGCTGGCGCGGGTCAGCGTCACGGCCGCGCGCGCTGAGATTCAAGCCGCCAGCATACCGGCTACCGCGGCGGCGATTGGCGGGTTCCGTCAGTTTGTGTTGCACCAGAAGCCGGATTCGGCGCTTGCCCCACTTTCTGGATTTCTTGATTTTTATTCTACGAGCATGTGCCGCGACCTCATGTTCCATGTGCAGGAACACCAGATGCGTCTGCCGCAGATTGCAAGCATGCTCGCCGAAAACCGGTTGACTTTGCTGGCCTTTGCCAATCTCGCACCTGCAGTCATGGGTGCCTATTTGCGTGCCTATCCCGATGATCCGCCCATGACTGATTGCTCAAATTGGGATGCGTTCGAGTTGCAACATCCGCAAACGTTCGAGGAAATGTACCAGTTCTGGTGTGGTAGTTCTGTGGCTGCGTTTTGATATTAAGGGTGTATCTGCTCAAGGCGCTGAGGCGGCAGAGGTCGTAATTCTGCGTGATAATGTTTCATTCTCAATAGACCGTTTTTTTTGAAATTCCGTGTTGTTTAAATGATGGGCGACGCCATGCTGATTACTGAAGAATATCGAAAAATGCAGCAGACCCTGCACGAGAACCCGAATTACGGGGTGGCTTCGGTGCAATATGCGCCGTTGGTTGCGCAGGTGATCAAGGCTGTCGGCGCGCAGGAGATGCTCGATTATGGCGCCGGCAAGGGGCGTCTTGGTCTGACTTTGAAGCAGCAAATGAAGCGCACGCCAGCGATCCGGCATTACGACCCGGCCATTCCCGAGTGGGCGGCGCCGGCCCAACCCTGCGGGCTAGTCGCCTGCATAGACGTTCTCGAACACATCGAGCCGGTATTGCTCGACAATGTGTTGGACGATCTGCGGCGGGTCACCCACGGCGTCGGTGTGTTTACGGTGCATACCGCGGCTGCCATCAAGGTGTTACCGGATGGCCGTAATGCACACTTGATTCAGGAGGGCCCGAACTGGTGGCTGCCGAAATTTTTGGAGCGTTTTGAACTGGCGCGTTTTGAAAGAATGCCCAGCGGCTTCTGGATCATTGTCGAACGTAAACGCGATTTCACCGTTCAAACGCCGGTCTGAAGGCAGCGCGCGGCACACGCCCAAAAAAGTTTGCGAGGGTTTTCACCCTGTTGCCTGCTGCGCAGTCGGCAACAGGTTCGCTGCAAGCTGCTGCAGCGCTGTCGTCCAATCGCCGTCGTTTTTCTGCCGGTATACCGCGAAGCCCGTAAACCACGGTGATTCGTCGCCGTTCGCCATCCAGCGCCACTCCGCCGGACAGGGCACCAGCACGCGTGCCGTTCTGCCGACGGCGGCACGCAAATGCACATTGGTATTGCTGACGCCGATATAGTCGTCGAGCAAGGTGAGTAGGGCCAGCATGTCTTCGAGTTGCTCGTTCGCACCGCTGAGGTCATGCAGCGGTCTTTGTAGCAATTTGCTCAATTGATCGATTTCCCCGGCGCCTGGTTTGCGCTGCAGGGCGATCAAAGTGCCTTCCACCTCACTCAGCGCGCCGGCCAGTTGTGCCATCGGCACTTCCTTGAAAAGCATCCACGACATCGCGCTGCTTTGTTCTTCGGGCGGTGTGCCGCCGCGCCAGGTGATGCCGATATAGGGCGGTGGCCCGAGCTTGGATAACTGTTCCTGCATCGCGCGCAGATTGTCTGCGAGCGGCGTCAGGGGCAGGCTCGCCGGACATGGTTTATGTATTTCTGATTCCGCTTTGGCGGAAAGATAAAAGGGTAGATCACCGAGCATGACGTGGAAATCGGCGTCCGGTAAGGTGTCGGTTGTCGTTACCCAATGATCAATCGACGTGCTTCGCCAGAGCATGGTTTCGAGTTTCGGGTCCGGCTTGTACGAGATCGTGACGCCTTGCGCTTTGAGCGCGGGTAGCCAGCGCAACAGAAACAACTGGTCGCCGAGGCCCTGCTCGTTAAGCAGGCAAATGTGCTTGCCAGCGAGGGAGGTGGGCAGGCTCGATGCAATCGGCACCCCGGGGTGTTGTCTGGAAAAGGTTGCGCGACCCATGCGGTGGTAATAGCCCTTCCAACCTTCGACAAAATTGCCAAGAGCCAGATTTATGGTGCCGAGCGAAATACGCGCCTGCCATAAGTCCGGGGCCAGCTCGAGGGCGCGGTGTAGCAGCGGTATTCCTTCCTCGGCGTGACCGGTTTCGTAGAGCGCGCTACCCAGCGCGACGAGCGTTCTGGTGTTGTCCGGTTCGAGAGCGGCGGCTTTGCGATGCACTTCCAGGGCTTCGAGCAGGCGGCCCTGGTGCCCGATCGCGGCACCGAGGAAGGCGTAGGCATTAGCCATCTCTGGTGCCAGCGTAATCACCTGGCGGCATACTGTTTCGGCCTCGGCAAATTTACCGCGGTCGATCAAGACGGAGGCCAAATTGCACAAGAGCCGGGTATCGTCAGGGCTGATTTGCAGCGCCTCGCGGTAGGTCTCTTCGGCCTGCCCCATTTTGGCCAGCGCTAGCAGTGTTGCCCCCAGATTATTGCGGGCCTCGATTTGTGCCGGGTCCAGTGCGATCGCGTGTCGGTAGAGTTCGACGGCCTCCCGTGCGCGGCCTTGATCGCGCGCTGTGTTGGCGAGGTTGAACCACGCTAGCGCGTAGCGTGGGTGGCGTTGTGTCACCGCGCGTAACTGCTTTTCGGCCTCTGCCGGTTTGCCGCGCAGCGCGAGACAGTTGGCAATGCCAACGTTGAATTGCGGCTGATCGGGGGCGAGGTGGGCGGCGCGGCGGAACGCCGACTCGGCGCCCGCCAGATCGCCGATTGACATCAGGGCGGAAGCCAGGTCAGCACGGAACAATCCATTCTTTGGCTGCATCTGCGCGGCTTTGCGCAGGTATTCAGCGGCGGTGTTGGCGTCCCCGCTTTGCAGCGCGATCAGGCCACGCAGATGGAGCGCATCAGGGTGCCGTGGATTCGATGCAAGTATCTGATCATAAATATATTGGGCATCATCGAGACGGCCGGCCTGATGGAGTTGCAAAGCGTAATGGATGGGGTTCTGGTTCATGCGTGGTGGCCGTTTTTTCGAGGCTTGATCGATGACATCCATACGCTTCGGTTTAGGCGGCGCACGGTGGGCAGTCGGTTGGAAATCCCGTTCCTGACTGTCGATTGTAGGGGTTCAGGCGGGGTTTCGCAGGGGCTGAATAAATAGCTTTTGTTGCGTGAATACAACATTCAGGCTGGGAATTCCTGCAGACTGGCTGCAATCTGTTGCCCGTCACGCGCAGGCTGCGGCATCATCCTAAGTAGCACCACTTACGTGGCGCCACTTGAGTCGGTTGTAGCAATCACGTGATGCAATAGCCGGTGACAGTGACAATCCAAAAAGGAGATTTTGCATGAACAAGAAACTCATCGCGTTGGCAGTTGGTAGCGCCATTGGTGCATTTGGCGCGAGCGCTGCGTTCGCGCAGTCGAGCGTGACCCTGGGGGGTTCGTTGAACTTCAACTACGGCCAGTTCGACAACGGCGGCGCCGGTTTTGCGACAGCCACAACCAATGCTGCCGGCGTGAATAAAATCAAGTATGACGGCCTCAACAGCCAAGAGAGCGAGTTCACTCTTACCGGCGAAGAAAAACTCGACGGTGGCCTGACTGCGTTCTTCCGCTGCGCGACTTCGATGGACCTCACTGGTGGCGCGGCAGCCAATATGTGCGCCCGCACCAGCTACATCGGCCTGAAAGGTGGTTTCGGCAGCATCAACGTCGGTAACAACGATACCCCGGCCAAGCGCCTGTCCGCTTTGTATGATCCGTTCCCGATCAGCGCCGCCATGGGTCAAGGCGCGCAAATGTTTAACGCGACCGCCAACAACACCGCTAACGCTGCCACGCCAGCTTCGTTCTCACGCCGTCAGCAAAACCTGATTACCTATGACATGCCGACGATGAACGGTATCAATGCGTCATTTGCCTTCAGCGCGGCGAACGAAGCCTCGGCTCAGACGACTGCCACCACGGTGCAAAAGCCGCGTCTGTGGTCGGCGATGGTGAACTACACCAACGGTCCTCTGAGCTTGGGTCTGGGCTATGAGAACCACAACAACTACAACCCGGCTGCTGCGGGTGTTGCTTATACGGGTGGCGACGATACGGCGCTGGAGCTGGGGGTGGCGTATCAGGTTTCGAGTGCGTTGCGCCTGAGCGGCATTTGGAACAGCTTCAAATACGAGAAGGTCAACGCCGCATTGCAGGACATGAGCGCGAAGACTTGGGGTCTATATGCAAACTGGGACGTCACGGGCCCGTACACTGTGCGCGTTGGTTATTCGGTACAGGCGTCGACCTCGGGTAGCTTTGGTACTGGTATACAAGCCAACACGGCCCAGATCGGTTCATGGACGGGTAACGGCGGTGCGGGTCAGACCGGCGCGCAGAAGATCCACCTTGAGGGCCTGCAGGCGCTCTCTAAGCGGACCGTTATTGGCGTGACTTATGCGCAGATCTCGAACGATCGTTTTTCGAACATCACGATTGGCACGGGTAGCGTAAACCCGAACTTCGGTCAAAAGCAGACCTTCATGGGCGGATTGATCCGTCACAAGTTCTAAACAGGCAGCTTTTCTCACCTGTTTAAAGCTGTAATGAAACGGGCACCTTCGGGTGCCCGTTTTTTTTGGGTGTTGGCATCGTTAGCTGCCTTTTTCGTTTGCCCGCCTGCGGGTATTACGTTGTGCTGCAAGATGGTATAAACAGAAAAACAATCAATGCTTCTACATCTGCGTAGCCCGCGGGGTTCGCGAGCCGCGGGTAGACTTTTGTTTCCACCACT
>CAMDSO010000054.1 GCA_945906935.1 Bordetella parapertussis | reverse complement strand
CAACCAGACCGGCGCCGCCGGCACGGTTGGTCACACTCACGCTCGGCATGCCGGGCAAAGCCTGCAAAAACTTTTGCGCCACCCGCGCCTGCCGGTCAGCGCTACCGCCGGCCCCGGAGTTGACCACGATGTCGACGTTACGCTGCGGCCTCCAATCCTGCGCGTGGACCATCGGCCCTGCACCTAGCCACAGCGCCACACACAGCACACGAGACGGCACGACGAAGCAACGGTTGATGCTCATCATCAGCGCACCCCCCCATCAACCGCGATCGTCGTAGCCGGGCAACACGCGCGCATCAATCACGCACACCTGCCCCGCCTGCACCGCGGCAATACCCTGGCGGAAGGCTGGCAGCAGAGCGGCAACGTTTTCCACCGGCCCGATCCCCAGCGCCCCCTGCGAACGGGCCATGGCAGCGATATCCACATCCGGCTCGCCAATACGCAGGCCAATCCAGCGGTTTTCTTCGGGGCGTCCACGATGTGCGGCCATGCGGCCCTGGTGACGCTCGTCATTGAAAAACGAGCGGTTGTTGCAAACGATCATCAGACAGGGAATCTGATAGTGCGCCGCCGTCCACAGCGCCGTGTTGCCCATCAGAAAATCGCCGTCGCCCATCACTGCAATGGGCACGCGCCCGCTACCTTTTAAAGCGAGGCCGACACCGATGGTCATGCCCGGCCCCGAGCCCACCCCGGCCCCGCCGTCATGGCCAATATAAGAGAGCGGATCAACGAACTGCGTGTAGCCGCCATTCCAGCCCAGCGGCAGACGGGTGTAACTGACCGCCACACCGCGCGTTGCTTCTTCGAGCGCAACCGCGACGGTACGCAAGGCCACCGCGTCGGGCACCGGCGGCATGGGCGTGCGTGGTGGCAAGGCCGCCGTCGCTTTACGCGGCGCGCAGGCAGCGAGCAGCAAGGGCACCGCGGCGTCGGTTTCGCACAGCATGTAGACATCAGCCGGTGGCAGGCCCTGATAATCAGCACTCCAGCCACGGTGGTTATGCGAATCGCAGGACACATGGATGACCTTGGCACTCACCCCTGTGTCGCCACAGGCCTGCTTCAGCGTGCCCGCCAGGTCGAGCCAGTCGAGGGCCAGAATCACGTCAGCCGCTTTGATTAATTCAGCCGCCGTTTTCGGCAAGGCCTGAAACGGCGGCACCGGATGCAGGCGATGTGTGGTCGGAAACGCCGCCGCCAGCTTGATGCTGGACAACACCGGCGCGTCAAGTTTTTCTGCGAGCGCGATACGTTCATTCCAGCCACTGATCGCGCGGGAAGCGCGACCGGCAAGGATCAGGGGATTTTTTGCCGACGACAACAGGCGCGCCGCCTCCGCCACCAGTGCGGGCGCAGGCATGACCATTGGCGGCACGGGGTAACGCGAGACGTCGGGCAGCGGCGGCATGGCAGCGAGTTTCTGCTCCTGCATCTTCACTTCCAGATTGATATACACCGGACCACGCGGCGCGGTCTGCGCGATTTGCGTGGCGCGCAACAACGCCTCTTGTGCCGCCGCCGGCGAACCCGGCTGGTTATCCCATTTGGTGAAATTGCGGATCAATCCGCCCTGGTCGGAACTGGTGTGGATCCAGTCGATCCACGGCCGCCGCTGGGTGGCGTCCCACGGCCCGGTGGCGCCGAGTATCAGCATGGGCGCACGGTCGCACCACGCGTTATAGATCGACATCGGCGCGCGCAACAAGCCGATGTTGGCATGCAGGGCCGAGGCCATCATGCGGTCCGAAATCTTGTAGTAACCGTGAGCGATGGCGACTGCGGTTTCCTCATGGATGGTCATGATCATCTGCGGCGTACGGTTGCCCAGATAATTCACCAGACTGTCATGCAGGCCGCGGTAACTCGAACCCGGCACCAGGGCGATATAAGGAATATCGAGCTCGCGCAACATCGCCGCCACCGCATCGCTGCCCCAGAATTCGGTGGCCGGTTTGCTAGGCACCGGCGCGTCGTGCACGATAGCTGGTGTCATTTGATCCTTCGTAGTCATGTTCTATCCTCTGGGTTGTGGGGTGACCGCGGCCGGCTGGTGAGGCGAGCGCGGGCATTAAGAATTGTTGTAGAGCATAGCAGGCCGCGGCAAGGGCCATTTCCGGACGCAGGACAAATTTCCTTAGCTTACTTTAAGTAGGTTAATATAAGCGTGTACTCATTTAGGCATATAGAAAAAAGCTGTCCGGCTGGAGCCTCCCCCTTTGGAAAAAACTTTTCTTGGCCGCGGCCAGATCGACTCCCCCGGTTTCGAAGCTGACGAACTCAAAGGCTTTTCCCGTACCATCGCCGAAATCGAGTGGCTGCTGGTCATCCTCGTGCTATTGCACCAGACCGTGCAAGGTCATGATGAGGAGAAAGCCGGATTCATCTACCTCGGCATCACGATCTACGCAGCGTTCGTGATCGGATTCCGTTACTTCAACATCTACCGCGAAGAGTCCCGCTGGAAAATCGCCATCGAAACGTGGGCGATGATCGGCTTTATCACCTGGACGTTGTATTACTCCGGCCGCCTCGAAAGCCCGCTGATCAACCTGTATCTGCTGACCATCATCACCTGTGCGCTGACTCTGGGTAAACTGATCACGATGCTGGAAATGGCGCTGATCACCGCCTGCTACGTTTTTCTCGGCTATTCCTCAACTGGAAACTCGCTGTTCTGGCTTTATAACGGCGGCGATTTCATGCTGCAAATCGGCCCAATGCTGCTGGTCGCCTACTTCACCACCATGCTCTCGGCCGACATCCACAGCGCGCTTAACCGTATCAAGATCATTTCTGAAACCGACGAACTCACCGGCATCTATAACCTGCGCGCCTTCAATGTGATCGCCCAGCGCACACACAAACAGTCGCAGCGCTACCGCCACCCCTACGCCATCGTCATGATCGACTCCGACAACCTTAAAGCGATCAACGATACTTATGGTCACGACGCCGGCAACCGCATGCTCAAGGTCACCGTCGACTGCGTGCAACAGTCGCTGCGTGAGACCGACGTCTTTGCACGCTACGGCGGTGATGAGTTCATCGTCATCCTGCCGCAAACCAAGGCCGAAGGTGCTTACGAAGTCGCCGAGCGCATCCGCAAGACGATTGCCGCTACCCCCGTCGACATCCAGGGCCAACAGGTGAGCACTACGGTCAGCGTCGGCGTTGCGAACTATCCCGGAAGTGGCGAGGACTACGCGATTATGCTCAATAGCGCCGACAACGCGCTCTACGCCAGCAAGCGCGCCGGCCGCAACAAAACCTCGGTCAGCGAAGGCTCCGAGTGAGCGGCAACGGCCGGAAATAGCGTCGGTTGTCGTAATACCCTTCAACCGCATTTTCTGCACACCAACCCGGCACCCCGAGCAAAGGCACAGCCGCCAGCTCAGGCGTCGCCGTGAAGCGGTCGGTGTTGTGCAGGATGTCGGCCAGCCGCACATCAATCTCCTCCAGTTGCAGCGCCAACGGCAGATCGAAGAATGCGGCGTCGCAATCCATGATCACACCGCGTCCGGTCATACCCGTATAGGGCTGCAAGGCTTTTTCGTAGAGCGCATGGCCGAACACAAAAAAACCCAGCGCTCCGGCAAGCGCCGCACGCCGTTCCCAGAACAGCGTCTTCCAAGCGTGTTCACGCAACAGCTGGGCTAGCGCCGGCTGCGCACTCATGACGACAACACCGCCCTCGTCAAACAACGTTAACGCATCCTGCTGCGGGCCGCGATTGACAGTCCCAGAAGCCTGCTGTGCGCACAGTGCCCGGTAATGTCTGGCGTTGAGCGCCGCCTTGGCGCGCGGAAAAGTCAGCCACACCAACGCATTGAACAAATCATGCCAGTTGTTTTCACGCATCTGCACTTCGCCACGCAAATAGATGCGCGGTTCGTATTTCTGCGCGAAGTCGGACTGCTGAGTGGACTGCACGATGAAACGCAGCGCCAAGCCGTTACTGTTACGCAGCGCGCGCGCAGATGCGCGTTCATTCAACATCCGGCAGTCGGGCCAGGTGTCGAGCGCCAGACCGTCAGCCGCCGCGCAGAGGGGTGCAAAGGCCGCGCAACGAGCGGCAGAATCGGCGGTCCAGGGCATACTCATCAAGCTGTCAGCGTTCGAAAATTTTGTCTCGCGATGATACTATTATGCAGGTCTGGATCCGTTTGCGCTGAAGCAATGCCCTGCTCTTTCAAGCAGAGCGCGGCCGCATCGATCCGCTCAAGCGCCTGCGCACTTCGGGCGCTCACTTTTACCTGCATCATTTACCGAGTCGACCTTCCGCACATGGACAAAATTGATTGCGTCGTCATCGGCGCCGGCGCCGTCGGCCTTGCCATCGCCCGCGAAATGGCCATGGCCGGCCGCGAAGTCATCATCCTCGAAGCTGAAGACGCTTTTGGCACGCACACCAGCGCGCGCAACTCCGAAGTCATGCACGCCGGCATCTATTATTCGACCGGCTCGCTCAAAGCCCGTTTCTGTGTCGCCGGACGCAAGCTGCTCTACCAGTATTGCGCCGAACGCGGTATCAATCACAAACGCATCGGCAAGGTGGTGGTGGCCTGTGACGAGTCGCAGCTCGCCGGCCTGCACAAATACAAAAAGCAGGCCGAACTCAACGGCGTCGACGACCTGCGCCTGCTCAGTCGCGAGGAAGTCAACGCGCTCGAACCCGAGGTGATCGCGGTGGCCGGTTTTCTCTCACCATCCACCGGCGTGATCGACAGCCACGGCTTGATGCTCTCTTACCTGGGCGACGCCGAGAACAACGGGGCGACCCTGGTGCTTAACAGCCCGGTGACCGGCGGCCACATCAGTGACGACGGCATCGTGCTCGACATCGGCGGCGCCGAACCGATGCAACTGGCCTGCAACACGGTGATCAATGCCGCCGGTCATGGGGCGCCTGCAGTGGCACGCCTGATCAAGGGCATCCCCGCTGAAACGATCCCCAACAGCTATTACGCCATCGGCCATTACTACACGCTGACCGGCAAGGCGCCGTTCAACCGCCTGGTTTATCCGGTGGCGCGTCAGGATTGGCTGGGCGTGCACGTCACGGTTGATCTCGGCGGTCGCTGCAAATTCGGCCCTGATTTCTCGTGGCGCGATTCGCTCGACTACCGCTTTGACGAATCACGCGAAGCACTTTTCTATGAGGCGATCCGCCGCTATTTCCCCGGGCTCAAAGACGGTACCCTGCAACCGGGTTACACCGGCATGCGCCCGCGCATTACCGGCGAGGGTCAGGAGGCGGTCGACTTCGTGATTCATGGCCGGCGCGATCACGGCGTGCCGAATCTGGTCAATCTGTTCGGCATCGAATCGCCGGGGCTCACATCATCGATGGCGATCGCCGCCTACGTATACGAATTGCTCGCGGCGTAATAGCTCGCCTCGTGCCTACATACACGAATTGCTCGCGGCGTAATGGCTCGCCTCGTAATAGCTCGCCTCGCAATGGCCCGCGTGGTCAGTGCTGGACCACGCGGCGCAGAAATTCCTCGATCAGCTGCGCCGTCTCGCGCGGCTTCTCCGTAAACGTGATGTGTCCGCATTCAGGCACCACGCAAAACTCCGCGCCCTTGATACGGTCTGCCATGCGCCTTGAGACCGACACCGGCGTCAGAATATCCTGCTCGCCAACGATCACCCGTGTCGGCACCCCGATCTCACCGAGACGCGCGGTCAGTCGCGGCTGTCCGGCCTGATCCGGCTCACAGCGCCCGAAACGCAAGACGGTGTTGATAAAGGTGCGGTAGCGCTCGACTGAGTTGCGCTTCACCGAGGCAAACAAACGCTCCATCGCAGCGCGACCGTCTTCGGTGTCGAGAAAACTACGACCCAGCGTCCACATCGAGATATGCATGGCGAGCGCGTCACCCAACCCCATCTCCGCCATCATCTTCAGGCGCAATCTGAAATTCATCTCGAGCGCGGTATCGAGTTCGGAAAACCCGGCGACCAGCACCAGCGATGCCACCGCCTGCGGTGCGTCGAGCGCCGCCTGCATCGCCACGCAAGCGCCCAGCGATGAACCGACCAGATGCGCGCGCGTCACGCCCAGGTGTTTGATCAGTGCAATCACATCCTGCGCCCACGCTTCAACGCTGTAACCGGTGGGCGATTCGGTCGATTGCCCGAGCCCGCGCGGATCGAGCGTCACCACACGGCCGAAGGACGAGAGCAAGGGCACCGTCTTCGCGTAGTAATTGTGATCGTGGCCAAGCCCTGGCAACAAAATGATCGCTTCACCCGCACCGGCTTCTTCGTAATAAATCTGTCCGTCCCTGACAGCTGCCATTGGCATGCTGGGTCTCCTTGCGTTACTACGAGATTAAGATTGCCGCGGATGCGGCCGGCGCTCGACGCGGCCGTCGGCCAACACCAGGTCGAGAAATTCCTCAGCCGGTTTGCCATTGACGCGATCAAGCAGCCAGTCGGCGGCATAGCTCATGTATTTCGGTCCGAGCACTATCGACGACGCGCCCGACAGCGCATGCCGCTCGCCCTGATACATCAGAATCGGCGACGGCCCGCCGGCGCGCGCCGCCAGCTCCAGCGTGTGTTGAACGGGCGAGAGTTCATCTTTCTCGCCAACGATGTTGAGCCACGGCATTTTCATGCCCGCTACCAGCGGCCGCAGATCCATCTGCGCGGCCATGCGATCAAACTCGTCTTCGTCCTCGATGTTGCTCATCCACATGAAGCGCTTCTTGTACGAGGGGCTGGCTTCTTCAAAAATCGTGTGACAGCCCGGCTCGTGGCAACACAGGGCGGTGGCGACCGCTTTGAGCCGCGGCTGGGTGGCGGCAACCTGGGTCATCCAGAACGAACCAAAACTCGAACCAAAGGCGACGATGCGCTCGGGGTCGACTTCGGGGCGCGAGAGCAGAAACCGCATGAAGACTTCGCCGGCTTCGATCCAGTTTTTTTCCGTGGCATACGAACCAAGCAACGGCGCCTCACCACGCCCCGGCCCGTCGACCGACAGCACGGCAAAGCCGCGCGCCAGAAAACGATCGCCGTGTTGTGCCACCACCAGTTCCTTGCGCGTGTCCATGCCGCCGCTGGCGAGCACCGTCGGCAGGCGGCCGCCGCTGTAAGCCGGCGGCAGATGCCAGTAGGCCGGCAGCTTGCCGTTGCCGAACGGCAGCTCGATGCGCTCGACCTTGTGCGGCGCCCGCGTCATCCACGCCGCATAGTTGGCATTGATGCGTGCGTAGAGACGGCGTAACCAGTCGTCGTCATCGGTGATCGCCCAGACCGCCGGCGTATAGAGGATGGCGGCGGCATAATGGTTTTCTGTGGCGCTGACCAGATACCCGCGCGCTGCGGCCTCCTCCGCCATGCGTTCACGACGTTCAGCAGCAGCAATAAACGCCGGCGCGATGTCGTCGTATTTGCGGATGCGCGCCTTGGCCCAATTCACCTCCAGCGTTGCCTCGCTGCCGATAGGGCTTATGGTCTGGCCGCTGCGCGGCTGGTCCCAATCAATGTTTTCCGCACGCACCACCACATCGGTGAGCCAGCGTTGTTCGTGCCAGCGTCGTGGCGAAGGCGGCTTCTTGCTTGAGGTCATGTCGGAATCCGGTGGGGTTACAACAAACGCCAGCAACCATCCGTCTGGGACACACGCTGCTCGGCTTCCAGTTTCAACAAATGCGCATAGAGCGAGCGCCGCGCCGCACCGTGCAATTTGACCGGGGTATCTGCGTAAACGACTGGCACCAGCTCATCGAGCGTGGCCGGATTCTTCACGGCAAAACCATCTACCACCTTCTGCTCGCGTTTGAGCCGGTGTGCAATGAGGCGGCGCGCTTCGTCATGCGGCTGCTCGATCAGATGCCCGTGCCCGGGCGCAATCGCGGTCATCGCCAGCGTGGCGAGGCCTTCGAGTGAGCGCAGATAAGTCCCCATGTCGCCATCGGGCGGCGTAATCACCACGGTAGAACCCTGCATCACATGGTCGCCGGTAAACAACAGCTGATCCTCCACCAGCAGATAACACAGATGATTCGAAGCATGGCCCGGCGTATGCACCACTTGCAGCGAAAAATCCCCGCACGCCACGCGCTCGCCATGCTGCGGCACGCGATCCGGACGGTAATCCTGATCCTGATTGACCTGCGGCGGGGGCGGCATGCCGAGTAACTCGGCGCCAGTCGCCGCCTTGAGTGCACGCGCCGCCGGCGAGTGATCAAGGTGGGTGTGGGTGGTCAGGATGCGACGCAGCCGGCCTTGGGTGAGATCAATCAGGGCGGCGATATGCGACTCAATCGCCGGGCCCGGATCAATCACCGTCAGCTCACTGTTGCCAAGAATGTAACTATTAGTACCGGGGCCGGTCATCATGCCCGGATTAGGCGCGGTGAGGCGCCGCACACGCGGCGAGAGTTGCACCACCTCGCCGGGAATAATCAAAGTTTCCATAGTCCCTGCTGCTCCACAGATTGTGTTTCGTCATAGCCGGCATCACCCGGCACCAGATAGCGGCCGTCGCGGTTGAGGCGCGGCAGATGGGCGTCGATGTCTTTCTTGTGACGCATCGCATGCAACAAGGTTGTCACGCTGTCATAGGCGGCCAGTTCTTCCAGCGTGCGGATGGTCGGCAGCCGCATGCTGAACTGATCGTTGCGATGGCGGTCGAGCGCCTCGGCGGGTCGCACCCACAGGTGGCTGATGGTTTCATGGTTGTCGTGCAGGGGTTCCTGCGCGGGCGGTGCTGCGGCGATAAAAAACCGCGTGTCATAACGACGCGGTGCCGACACCGGCGTGATCCAGTGACTGAAGTACACCAGCTGGTCGGCCGCCAATATCAAACCCTCGTCGCGCATGATATCGATAAAGCTGCGCTCACCGGCGTTGAGCACATGGCGGTGCCGGCGGAATTTTTCAGCCTGCGCCGGATCGTCGAGGGCAATCACGCGTTTTTCGCCGTCATAGGCGACCAGCACACCGGCCTCTTCAAACGATTCACGAATTGCCGCCGCCCAATAGGCCAACCCACCGCCGGGAATACCCAGCATGCGACTCGCCTCGGCTGCGGGCAGTCCGGCGCAGAGCGCCTGTAATTCAGGTGCATCGTCCTCCTTGTCGAGCGCGCCGCCGGGAAAAATGTAAGCGCCCGGCACAAACTTCGATTTTAGATTGCGCTGCATCATCAGCACTTCGGGACCGCTCACACCATCCCTGACGAGAGTGAGGGTGGCGGCAGGCAACGCAATAGGCACTTTAGGCACTTTAGGCACTTTAGGCACTTTAGGAACATTAGGCACGTTCGGAACGATAGCCTGGCTCATGTCGATCAATCCAGTTTGAATTGGCGGCGGCGGATGTATGCGCCAAAGTCGGCGCGCTGCGGCTTGGCATATTGACGCGCCTTATCTTCCGACCAGCCGTAGAACGGTGCCTCGCCGAAGCGCTTGATATCGCGCTGTTTTGAATACGGCTGGCGTGCGGCACGCCGGCGGTCGTATCCATCAATCTTTGCCGCCACCACTTCTTCCGTGAAGCGATCGATGTGCACCGTCACATCCAGCGGCAGACGCGGCGTGATGACGCCGTTATTTTCCGGATAACCCACACACAGCCCGGCGAGCGGGAAGACCCAGTCCGGGAGCCCGGTGAGATCACTCACCGTCTGCGCATGATTACGCACCGTGCTGATCGGGCAGCAACCGAGGCCGGCAGCTTCGGCGGCGGAGATGAAGTTCATCAGGACGATACCCGCATCCACCGCTGCGTTCATGAAGGCATCGAGATGATCGTTGGCAAACGTCTTCTCCCGCCACTGCGCGACCTGGCGCGTGCGCCGGTTGTTACCGCAAAACAGCAGAAAGACCGGTGCGGTCGCCACCCACGGATTGTCCGGCATCAGCGCCGCGAGCTCGGCGCGCAATGCGGGGTCGCGCACATTAACGATATCGGCCTGTTGCAAATCACTCTTCGATGGCGCCGACAGCGCACAGGCAAACAGCAGATTCAACAGCGCATCTTCCACCGGCCGTGCGGCGTAACGACGGTGTGAACGGTGCTCGAGCATGCGCGCGAGGCTAGCAAGCCCGGCAGTATCGGCGGGCAGCGGCAGTTGCGCGCCGAAACGCGCCTCTAGCGCCTGCGCAATGCGGTCCTTGGTATCGGTCATAATCATCCTGTTATCGACAAAAAGACAAGCGCCGATTGTGCCACAGCAAACGCCGGTCGCCGGTTGACACACCCCGCCTGACACCGAAGAATAGCTGCTGGTTTCATGGCCTACCTGGAGGAGGACGCATATGTCACCGTATCCGCACCTGCTTGCCTGCTTGACCGTAATTACCTCTGTCATTGCCGGTGGTTCAGCCACGGCACAAAGCTATCCCTCCAAACCAGTCCGCCTGCTGATTCCATTTCCGCCTGGCGGCGGCACCGACATCCTTGCACGCATGGTGGCACAACGGCTCTCGGATGCGCTCGGACAGCCGGTGGTGGCCGACAACCGGCCCGCCGTTGACGGTGTCGTCGCCAGCGAAACACTCGCACGCGCCGCGCCCGACGGCTATACCTTGCTGTTGGTATCAAGCAGCCATGCGATCAACCCGGCGATCGGCCGCAAGCTACCGTACGATACGTTGCGCGACTTCAAACCGGTCACGCAAACCGCTTCGCAACAATTATTCCTTACGGTGCATCCCTCGCTACCGGCGAAAACAGTGCGTGAACTGATTGATTACGCCAAGGCCCGACCGCAAAGTCTGAATTACGGATCAAGCTCCAACGCCGTCGTATTGCCGATGGAACTGTTCAATGCCATCGCCGGCATCAAGACCACCCACATCCCTTACAAAGGATCGGCACCGATGCTGAACGATCTGATCGGCGGCCAGATCAATCTGGCGATGGCTGCAGCGGTCTCGGCGCTGCCGCATATCCGCACCGCGCGTTTGCGTGCGCTGGCCGTCGGCGACTCGAAACGCTCAGTGATACTGCCGGAACTGCCGACGATGGCGGAAGCCGGCGTGCCCGGTTATCAAGCGGTGATCTGGTCGGGTATGCTGGCGCCGGCCAACACGCCCGACAGTATCATCGAGCGGCTCTATCGTGAAACAGCGGCGCTCGTGTTGTCTGCAGAGTTCAAGGAGCGCCTGGTTCAACTCGGATCGGACGCAGTCGGCAGCACCCCGGGGCAGTGGGGGCAATTCATCAAACTGGAGATCGACAAGTGGGAAAAAATAGCGAAACTCGCGGGCGTCAAAGCGAGCGAATAAAAAAAGCAACGGCGCCGCTGCGCCAGACCGCGCGTCTACGCGCCATGCTCGACAAACGGGAGTTCCTTGAACTGCCCGCCGTCTATGACCCGCTGACCGCGCGTATCGCCGAAGAGGCTGGTTTTCGCACGCTCTATAACGGTGGCTTTGTCACCGGCAGTTTTAGCGGCATCTCCGAGCCGCTGCTGACGATGACTGAACAGATCGGCGCGGCGGCCAACATCGCCGCCCAGGTCAAGGTGCCGCTGATCATGGATGCGGGCGCCGGCTGGGGCGAACCGTTGCATACCATGCGGACGGTGCGCGAATGCATACGCAACGGGGTGGCCGGCGTGCATATCGAAGACCAGCTCTTCCCCAAACGCGCCCATTATCACAACTATGTCGCGCACAACATTCCGCGTCGCGAATACCGCGACAAGATCAAACTCGCCTGCGAACAGCGTGACCGCAGTGATCCGGATTTCGTCATCATCGCGCGCTCCGATGCCTGCCGCGAACAGGGTTTTCGCGAAGCCGTGGCGCGCGTCAATCTGGCCGCCGAAGTCGGCGCCGACATGGGTCTGATTTTTCCGCGCACGGCGCAGGAAACCATACGCGCGCCCAAGGTGTGCAAACTGCCGTTGGTTTACGTGCAAAGCCGCGGCAACCGCGACGGCCGTCCGCTCTACAGCTTCAAACAACTCGAGGACATGGGCTACGCCGGCTGCATCGATGCGATTCTGGCGGTCTGCGTGCATTATCATTACCTCACGCAGGCGATGCGCGAACTCAAAACCAGCGGCGATTACCGCGGCATGAGCGAAGCGCAATGTGTCGCCGCGCGCAAAGGCACCGAGGACCTGATCGGACTCGAGGAGTATTACGCCATCGAACGCGCCACCGTGGAACACGGCAAGCGCGCCAAACCAGCAAGGAAAAAAGCGTGAGTGAAATGAACTTCGAGCAGCTGCGCGAATGGATCGGCAAAACAGAATCAGCCAACGATACGGTCACGGCGTGGCCGGTGGCCGCCCTCGCCGCCACCCTCAACCGCAGTGAAGCAGAGCCGGTGCGCGGCGATGTACTGCCCCCCTGCTGGCACTGGCTGTATTTTCTCGAAGCCAAACCGCTCACTGAACTCGGCCCTGACGGCCACCCCAAACGCGGCGGTTTTCTGCCGCCAGTCCCGTTGCCGCGCCGCATGTGGGCAGGCGGCCGCCTTGAGTTCCTGCATCCCTTGCATATCGGCGATGAAATCCGTCGCGATTCGACCATCCTCAGCGTCGAACCCAAGCGCGGGCGCAGCGGCAATCTGGTGTTTGTCACCGTCGAGCACGCCATCTCCAGCGGCGGCCGCATCGCCGTGCGCGAAGAACACGACATCGTTTATCGCGATGCGGCACGTGCCAGTGACCCAGTGCCCGAGGCCACCATGGGTGCAGCCAATCCCGCCTGGCGGCAGAGCGTCAGCGGCGACCCGGTGACCCTGTTCCGCTATTCGGCGCTCACCTTCAATGGGCACCGCATCCATTACGATCTCGATTACGCGCGTCACGAAGAGCACTATCCGGGGCTGGTGGTGCACGGGCCGCTGCAGACGACACTGATGCTGGATCTGTGCCGCCGGCATACAAATAAAGCGGTCACCAAACTTGACTATCGCGCCCGTCTGCCGATGTTTCATGGCGAGGTCTTCAGCGTCAACGGCAATCCGCACGCGGGTGGCGCGACGACTGATCTGTGGGTCGCCAATGCGGCGGGCCAGATTACGATGTCGGGCATGGCAAGCTTTGCCGCTTGAGCAGCATGCGCGCCAAGCTCAAGGTGATCGGCCATGCACGCGCAACGCTGCTGGCATTGGCTGTGACCTGTGGTGGCGCGCAAGCCGCGGAAGAAATCATTACGCTGAAAACCAGGCCCGAGGTGACCCTGCCTTACCTGTTAACACAGGACCAGAACGTGTCACCTCGTTGGGTCGCCGTGCTCTTCGCCGGTGGCGCCGGCGCGATCAATCTGCGGCGCCGTGACGATGGCGCGCTGGTCCGCAGCGAAAACTTTGTGATCCGCACGCGCGCACTCTTCGTCAAAGCCGGCATTGCCACCGCCGCAGTCGATAGCCCGTCTGACACGCAGGGTATGAACGATCTCTTCCGCCAGGGTGAGAAACATGCCGCTGATATCGCACGGGTGGTGGCCGATCTGCGCACGCGTTTTCCGCAGGCCAAAATTGCTTTGATCGGCACCAGCCGCGGTACCGTCTCGGCGGCCTATAACGCGCTCGCGCTGGGTGGCACCATCGACGCCGTGGTGCTGAGCTCCAGCGTGTTCAACGCCAGCCGCGCCGCCAGCGGTGTCAGTCAGCTTGATTTCTCAAAGATCCAAGCGCCGCTGTTGTTTGTGCATCACCGTGAAGACGGCTGCAACGTCTGCCCCTATAGCGGGGCCGCCCGCTGGTCGGAGCGGTTTCCTTTGATCTCGGTCAGTGGCGGCCTGCCGCCGCAAACAGGTCCCTGCGACCCGTTGAGTGCGCACGGCTATTTCGGCAAGGAGGCTGAAACCGTCATCGCTATCAGTCTGTGGATCACCGGCCAGCCCTACGCCACCGAAATCAAGTAAGGCGGGACACAGGGATCATTGCGCGCCGGCAGAGGTCGCGCCCGCAGCTTCCACTGCCAGCTGTAGAGACGGCCACAGGGTCAGCGCAAGATCGAAGTCAAAGTTGGACAAAGCGTCCTCCAAGGCATCGAGTGCGGCGACAACAGCGGTCCCTGACAAGGCTGGTCTTAATTCGGTCAACATTGCAGCTGCCTCCGGATCGCTCTCAGACAAGAGCACTTTCAGTTTGGCCGTCAGTTGCGTCAGCGCTGCCGGACTGGCGGTAGCCGCCGGGGTAAGCTTCGCGACCCCCGCCACGGGTAAGGCCCGCAATGACTCGATCACCAGCGCCAGCGCAGTACCTGTTTTATCCAACAGCGTATCGATGGTTTCACGCTTCCCCTCACGACAGGCTTCCTCGAGTTTCGCCGCCGCCTCATACACCGCCTTGGCACCGATCATGCCTGCGATTCCCTTGAGGGTATGTGCGCATCGGGTCGCCGCCAACGGATCACTAGCCGTCAGGGCCTGCGTGAAGTCGCCTTTAAAGTCCGTCTGACCAGCGCGAAATTTATGCAGCAGCCGGACATACAAATCAAGATTGCCCATGGTGATGTCGAGACCGGCGCGGCTATCAATACCGGCCAGCGGCGGCAACCCCGACGCCAACTCCAGCGGCGCTGCAAGCGTTGCTTTGCTTTCATTGCGCAGCACCGCTTTGGCCGGCTTGATCCAGCGCGCGAGGGTGTTGAACATTTCAACCACGTTAAACGGCTTGGCGATATGGTCATTCATGCCCGCCGCGATAACAAGTTCGCGGTCGCCCACCATCGCATTGGCCGTCATCGCAATGATCGGCATGCCGACAAACGCCGGCATCTTGCGAATCTCACGGGTGGCGGTATAGCCGTCCATCACCGGCATCTGGCAATCCATCAAGATACCGTCATACTCAGACGCCTTGCGCAGCATGTCGAGCGCAATCTGACCGTTAACGGCGAGATCAACATCGACGCCGGCACTCGTCAACAATTCGATGATCAGATCCTGGTTCATCTCATTATCTTCAACCAGCAGCAATTGGGCGCCGCGTATTTTCTGCATCGCCTCGGTGGCACCGCCCTGACGTTGATTGCCCTGGCGCGAGACCACCTCGACCTTGCCTAGCGCCTCACCCACCGCCTCAATCAACGTCGCCGGCATCACCGGCTTGGTCAGAATCGCTTTGAGTTCGACACCATCACGCAAGGCCTTGCTCATGGCCTCCTCGCGGCCGAAAGCGGACACCATGATCACCGACGTCCCGCACAGCAAGGACTCCGCCTGCATCTGCAGCACGCAATCAATGCCGTCCATCACCGGCATCTGCCAATCCATAAAGACCAGGTCATACGCACGCCCGCCGAGACAGGCCTTGCGTATCAATTCAAGCGCGCTAAGGCCCTCGATGGCCACATCGACCTGCATGCCAAGATGACGGTTCATGGTGGCCATGATCTCGCGGGCCGAAGCATTGTCGTCGACGACGAGAACCCGCAGGCCAGCGAGTTCCTCGGTCTTGAAAGTACGCTCGGGCAGTTGATTTTTCTGCAGACCAAAACGGGCATGGAAGTGGAACGTCGCCCCCTTGCCAGGCAGGGACTCGACCCAGATGCGCCCATTCATCAACTCGACCAGCTGTTTTGAAATCGCCAGACCCAATCCGGTGCCACCATATTTACGGGTGGTTGAACTATCCGCCTGACTGAAACTCTGGAACATCCGGGTCTGCTGCTCGGCGGACATACCGATGCCCGAGTCCTTCACCCAGAAATGCAACTCCACCTCGGTATCCGTGCGGCTGGCCTCCTCGACACCGATCACCACCTCGCCGCGTTCGGTAAATTTCACCGCATTGTTGCCCAGATTGATCAATACTTGCCCAAGACGCAATGGATCGCCGATCAGGGCGGAAGGCAGCTCCGGCAGCGTTTGGAAAAGCATTTCAAGCGACTTGTCCTCCGCCTTCATGCCGACCAGGCTGGCCAGATTGTCGAGCACATCCTCGAGCCGAAAGTCGACCTGCTCAAGATCCATCTTGCCCGCCTCGATTTTGGAAAAATCGAGAATATCGTTAATGATCCGCAGCAGGTTCTCGGCAGAGCGGTGGACCTTGTCAATATAGTTTTTTTGCTGCGCCGAGAGATCGGTCTGCAGGGCCAGATACGACATGCCGATAATGGCATTCATCGGCGTGCGGATTTCGTGACTCATATTGGCCAGAAAATCGGATTTGGTTTGCGTTGCTTCCAACGCAATCGCCGTCGCCTTCGCCAGCTCGTCATTTTTAAGCTGCAGGCTCTCGAATAGCTCCTCGCGTGACTGACGGCTAAAAATATCCATCAGCCGTTCGCGCAGGTCTGCGCTCAAAGTAACCGCGCCGATTGCGTAGGAAAAAACGCCCTCAATCAATTCAGCGTTCTGGTGCAGCTGGCAATGCAGGCGAGCCGGCAATTCATGCGGGCTGGCCGAACTCCGCGGCAGAGGTGTTGCCGTGAAATGCAGATGCAAACGGCATGCCGCATTACCGGGCTCGATGCAAATTCTTACCGCGACATTGGCGGCGTGACGCACCAGCCAGCGGCCGACGTCCGAGACATCACCGGCCACCATGGACACCTGGATATCATCCACATCGAGCACACGCAACAACTCGAAAATTCTCGCCCGTGTATCGAGTACGGCCTGCGCATGCGGCAGACGGGTATAGCCGACTTCGACGTTCAGCGCCATCTGAGCGTCAAACAACAAGCATCGTCATAAGGTTTGGCCAGCTGCGAAACAATCATCTTCGCGATTTCCTCTTCGGCTTTAAAAGCATTCTTCGTGGCCAATTTGCGTACCTCTAAGTCAGGCACTCCGTCAGTCCACAAAACGATCAGGTCGCCCGGCGCCATCGGCGTTTCCTGGATATGCAGATTGGGCAGACGATTGCCCAGCACACCATCGCGTGAAATCCCCACCCATTCGCGCGCACTCCCGGTTTTCATGGCGCGTGTATTACCGACGCCGGCATAGCGCAGCATGGAACTTGAATCATCAAGAAACATGACGCCGACTGCAGCGCCGCCTGATCCCTTCAAGGCATCGTGAACACGCGCAAATATCGACTCCATTGGCGACGTGGCATCCCGCTGCATGACCTCAAGCGCATGCTGGGCGACTTCAGACGCCACTCTGCCATGCCCGGACGCGTCGATAATGATCACCAGCCAACCGCCGTCGACCGCCATGACTCTGGCCATATCACCACTGTACGGATTGCCCTGATAGGGGCGCGAGGCGATGCTGTAATGAAGTCCATCCGCCTGGTCGGACTCTATCTGCATGGGTGCGGAAGATAATACCGGGGCGGTTACGCGGTTATCCTTACTCGATTGCATGCGCACGGTCTTGCGCGCAAAGACCAGGGTGCCTTGCTCAGCGTCGGAACGTATCCAGAAACTGTCTGCCATACGCTTCACACCCGGCAGCCCGAGGCCGAGACTACCACCGGTGCTAAAATGATCCTTAACCGCCAGCTCAATGTCGGCAATCCCCACCCCGGCATCTTCGGCCCAGATATCGATGTCCAACGCATCAGCACGTTCCGCACGACAGACGCGGATCGTACCGCGCCCGGCATACTTGACGATATTCGATGCCAGCTCGGAAACAATGGTAGCGATCAGGGAGCGGTCGATTTCAGAAACGCCTGCGAGGACGCCATGCCGCGGAATGCTCTGCACCAGCACGCGCGCGTCGGCCTCCCCGCCAATGCGAAAAAGTAATTCAGGCGTGTTGGCCCTGCCCGGCATCAACCTGGCCCCGGCCTTGTTGTATCAATACGATTGAGCGCCTCTTCGAGGCCACGCGCGACCTCCAGGCCGGAGGTGTCGATGTCATCGTTGACCAGATAGGCCACCACACCTGCAGAGAGCCCGACCACCAGGGCGTTCGTTCCCAGCAAACGCAACATTTGTCCGAGCGCATTCAGTGCACCAAACTCGTGCCGATCCAACACACGTATCGCGGAAAGATCAAAAATAACCGCCTTGATATGGCCGTGCCCGACCTCGGCCAGTGTTGCCGCACTAATTTGGTCAAAGGAATCCTGCTGCTGATTGGCGTGCAAGGTCGCGACCAAACAGTCCCTCACGCGCGTCAACGTAACGCCCCCATCCTGCCCCGTATGCATATTCACTGGATCAGCCGCTTTGCGCGTTACAGCCTCAGGCCTGGGCCTGTCTCGCCGCGCCAGCCGCCGCCAGCGGATTCTCACCGATCATACGCAGCGCAATCTCGAAGGCATCACGCAGGGTCGCCGTGGTCTTGACTTCGCCGACATGGATACCAAGCTCGACAATCGTGCGCGCAATCGCCGGCGAGATACCCGAGATAATCGACTCGCAGCCCATGAGCTGCGTGGCCTTGGTGATCTTGATCAACTGGTTGGCCACCGCGGTGTCAACCGTACTCACCCCGCTGATATCCATCACAAACACTTTGGCCCGCGTCTCTGAAATTCGCATCAAGGTCTTGTTCATGATGTCGTGCGTGCGCGAGGAGTCGATGATGCCGACCAGCGGCAACAGCAGGATACCCTCCCAGATCGGCGTCACCGGCGTCGACATTTCCATCAAAGACTTGCTGTGCGCCAGTATCTTTTCACGCTGGATGCGCGCGATCTCATCGAGGGACAGATAACAATCCAGGTGGATCAGCTTGTTAATGGCGGCAAGCATTTGCTCCAGCTCTTTCGGCGGCGGCTTGATCGAGCGGATTTTTATATTCAGCAGATGTTGCGACATGCTCATTGAGGCGCAATAAACATCGTTGGGCAGCTGAATATGTTCATGGATCGCACCAATATGCCGTCGCGATGCGAAATAGGTTTCGTCCAGATCAGCCTCGAAAAAGGTCATCCAGTGGCGGCGCTGCGCTTTGGATACGCGTTCCATCAAATTGGTATTGGTCCCGAAATAGGTGGCGTACTCACCCTGCCGCTTCATCCACGCATAGATTTCATCGACAAAGTCACCCAGCTTGCTGTCGAGCAGCTTGCCGGCATCGCGAATCAAACGCGCGTCGTCCTCTGCAATATCAAATTTCGCCAGGGTCGCGGTGATCTCGTTGCTGTTTGTAATGTTCATGTCTGCTTTCTTTCTATAGTCTTCTTCGAAACAAACGCACGCTTGTTCAACTGACTGCGTCGACAGCACGTGCCTACGGTAAGACAGCTCTTGCTGACTGCGCCCGCTCGCTAGCCAAATCGGGCCTGCTTTTCTGCAAGGGCCTCATGGGTATCCGCATAGCGCAACGCAATCTCGCGGAACCGCTCTTGTATGACGACGAATGCGTCTACCAAATCCGGGTCGAAATGCGCGTCGCGGCCCTCTCCAATGATCTGCACGGCCTGCTCATGCGACATACCCTCCTTATAAACACGGCGGCTGATCAGTGCGTCGTAGACATCGGCCAGCGCCATCAGCCTGGCCGAGACCGGTATGTCGTCACCCCGTATACCCAGCGGATATCCCGAGCCGTCCCACTTTTCCTGATGGCCGTAGGCAATCTCTTTGGCGATCGACAGGAATTCAACGCGGGTGCCCAGCATTTTCTCGGCGCGATCAATCGCATCACGGCCGAGCGTGGTATGCGTTTTCATAATCTCGAATTCCTCGGCAGTAAATTTGCCGGGCTTCAACAATATGCGATCCGGAATACCCACCTTGCCAATATCATGCAACGGGGCCGACTTGTAGAGCAGCGCGATGTAATGATCCGACAGTGTCGCCGCGAAGCGGGGGTGGCTCTTGAGCTGCTCGGCGAGTGCCTTGACATAAAACTGCGTACGCCGGATGTGGTTACCGGTCTCAGAATCGCGTGTTTCAGCCAATGAAGCCATGACGAGGATCGTCACGTCCTGGATGGCGGCGAGCTCGGCGCTGCGTTTTTCCACCTCGCGCTCAAAAAAGTCTGCCTTCTCGCGCAACGTATCGGCATACGCCTTGAGCGCCAGTTGCCCGCCGACCCGCGCCTGCAGAATCGACGGGTTGATCGGCTTGGTGATGTAGTCGGCGGCGCCCAAATCAAAGCCGCGCTTTTCATCTTCCACACTGCGATTGGCAGTCAGAAAAATCACCGGAATATCGCGGGTCTGTTGATCCGACTTGAGGCGCCGGCACACTTCATAGCCGTCCATCACCGGCATCATGACATCGAGCAGGATCAAGTCGGGCGCCGGCTCAGCAGCGGCAAGTCGCAAGGCTTTGTCACCGCTGCTGGCGACGCTAAGCTTGTATTTTTCGGTCAATAAGCCGCTGATGAGGGCAAGATTTGCCGGCGTGTCATCGACCACCAGAACCCGGGCTTTTGAGCTCGCATTCGCGAGGAATCCAAGTCCATTGGTATCTTTTCCGTCGATCGCATTTTCTGACATGAACCCCCCGCCTTAAAGCTGAAAGAACCAGAACAGGCGGAACATACCGCCGATTTCTGGTTCTCTGAATACCAAGAGGAAGTCACGCGAATTTGTAGTTATTCGCCCAGTCGCAAGCCTACCCCCCCCGGACAGGGCATCAGTGTATCTGCGTACACTATTTACATTTATTAATTTTTATTAACCAGACCCTTGCTCTACCAGTTCGTTGATTCGCGCCCAGGCGTGGCACCGATCTTATGGATACTCAAGTCCGAGCCCTCGAACTCCTGCTCAGCATCGAGCCGGATGCCGAATATCGCCTTTAGCGTGCCATAGACCAGCAAGCCGCCCGCCATCGCGATCACGATCCCCAGGCCGGTACCGATTAACTGCGCACCGAGGCTCACACCACCAAGCCCGCCCATGCTCTTCACACCAAAGATACCGGCAGCAATGCCGCCCCAGGCACCGCACAAACCATGCAGCGGCCAGACGCCGAGTACATCGTCGATCTTCCAGCGGTTCTGCGTGACGGTAAACATCACCACAAAAAGCGCGCCCGCCGCGGCACCAGTGGCCAGCGCACCAACCGGATGCATGAGGTCAGAGCCGGCGCAAACCGCCACCAGGCCCGCCAGCGGACCGTTATGCACGAAACCCGGATCATTGCGGCCAAAGATCAACGCAGCGAGCGTGCCACCGGCCATCGCCATCAGCGAATTCACCGCCACCAAACCGCTGATCTTGTCGATGGTTTGCGCCGACATCACGTTAAAGCCAAACCAGCCAACGGCCAGTATCCATGCACCCAGCGCCAGAAACGGAATACTCGACGGCGGATGCGCACTAACGCGGCCATCTTTCGTATAACGACCGCTACGCGCGCCCAACAGCAACACCGCCATCAAAGCGATCCAGCCGCCCACCGCATGCACCACCACCGAACCGGCAAAATCGTGAAAGTTTTCACCGGTCGTCGCCTTGATCCAGGCCTGCACACCGTAGTGTTCATTCCACGCGATGCCCTCGAAAAACGGATATACGAAACCAACGATCAGAAAAGTCGCGGCAATTTGCGGATTGAATTTGGCGCGCTCGGCGATGCCCCCCGAAACAATCGCCGGCACCGCGGCGGCGAACGTCAGCAGGAAGAAAAATTTCACCAGTTCGAAACCGCTTTTTTCAACCAGCTGGTCCGCACTACCCATGAAATTAACACCGTAGGCGATGCCGTAACCGATGAAAAAATAAGCAATCGTCGAGACTGAAAAATCCGCGAGGATTTTCACCAGTGCATTGACCTGACTCTTCTTGCGCACGGTGCCAAGTTCCAAAAACGCAAACCCCGCATGCATTGCCAGCACCATGATCGCGCCGAGCAAAATAAACAAAACATCGCTACCTGACTTGAAGTTTTCCATGGACCTCCCCCTATTTAGAAAGCCCCCGCACTAAGCAATTTTTATTCCAAAAATTAATTCCATTGTTTTAAAACAGTATTTTTAATTTAAACTGAAAAAACCAGGCTATTACGCACTTATGAAGTGCATATCGTCGCGATAACGCACCGCAATAATGCATTTATCGCCATCACTCACTCAATCTGCCTCAGGCCTGAAACTCCTCTCCAAAGAACAACGTAACTTATTGAGTATTCAGAAAGATACGTTTATATTTCGGCGATGACCGAATCCGTGACCGCAGCAAAAACGCACGCCAGCCAACTCGCCGCCATCCAGCCCGGACGCCGCATCACGCTCGAACCGGTGCTGCGTGACTTGGTCAGCGATGGGCTGGTGTCGACGGAGGATGCGGAACGCCTGCTGGCCGACCGCCGCCTGAATCACGGCGAGCAACATCCCTTGGTCATCCTGGACGCACAAAAACTCAAAGATCCGCGCAACCCGCGCAAGCTGTTGCACCTTGAGCAACTCTCCGAGTGGATGGCCGGCAAGGTCGGCATGCCCTATCTGCATATCGATCCGTTCAAGATCGACTTCGCGGCGGTCACCAAACTCATGTCCACGGCCTATGCGCAGCGCTACCGCATCCTGCCCGTGGGAGTCACCGACAGTGAAGCCACGATCGCCACCTGCGAACCGTTCGTGCGTGACTGGGAGGCCTCGCTGCAACAGATTCTGCGCCTCAATATCAAGCGCGTGATCGCCAATCCGATCGATATCCAGAATTACATCGTCGAGTTTTTCAGCCTCGCCAAATCGGTCAGGGGCGCGACCGCCAAGGATCAGGGGGCTTACAGCTCGATTGCCAATTTTGAGCAGCTGGTGCAACTCGGCAAGAGCGGCAAACTCGACGCTAACGACCAACACGTCATTCATATCTGCGACTGGTTGTTTAACTACGCCTTCGACCAGCGCGCCAGTGACATCCACCTCGAACCGCGGCGCGAAATCGGCAACGTGCGCTTTCGTATCGACGGCGTCTTGCACAACGTCTATCAAATCCCCACCACCGTGATGGCAGCGATGACCAGCCGCATCAAGGTGCTCGGCCGCATGGACGTGGTGGAGAAACGCCGTCCCCAAGACGGCCGCATCAAGACCGTCACGCCGGACGGCGGCGAGGTGGAGCTGCGTCTATCGACGATGCCGACCGCCTTCGGTGAAAAGCTGGTGATGCGTATCTTCAACCCGGATGTGCTGGTAAAGAATTTCGGCGATCTGGGCTTCACCGACGACGATCTGAAAAAATGGAACGGCATGATTGCCAAGCCGCACGGCATCATTCTCGTCACCGGCCCCACCGGTTCGGGCAAGACCACCACGCTCTACTCAACGCTCAAGCACCTGGCCAGACCCGAGGTCAACGTCTGCACGATCGAAGACCCGATTGAAATGGTCGAGCCGCAGTTCAACCAGATGCAGGTGCAGGCAAACATCGGCGTCGATTTCGCCACCGGCATCCGCACGCTGATGCGGCAGGACCCGGACATCATCATGGTCGGCGAAATTCGCGATCTGGAAACCGCCGAAATGGCAATCCAGTCGGCACTGACCGGCCACCTCGTACTCTCAACATTGCACACCAACGACGCCCCCGCGGCGGTCACCCGCATGCTGGATCTGGGCGTGCCGGCCTATTTGTTGAATTCAACCGTGCTGGGCGTGATGGCGCAACGACTGGTACGGGTGCTCTGCCCGGCCTGCAAGGAAAAAGCGCCGCTCGAAGAGTCGGCCTGGGAGTTGTTGGTCTCACCGTGGAAAGCCCCCAAGCCGGACACCACGTTTATCGCCAAAGGCTGCCTCGATTGCCGCATGACCGGCTATGTGGGCCGCATCGGCATTTACGAAATGATGGTGCTCAACAGCGATATCCGTAGCACGATCAATGAAAAAACCGACATGGACAAACTACGCGAGCAGGCTTATCGCGAAGGTGTCAAACCGCTGCGCATCAGCGGCGCGCTTAAGGTTGCCGCCGGCATCACCACCGTCGATGAAGTGATGAAAGTCGCCCCGCCGATGCACGACCGGCGCGGCGGACAACGCTAGGCTAAGCTTAGCCCACCCCCGCCCCGCGACCGGTAGGGCGCACGACGACACAAGTGCGCCGCAATACAAGAATCGCACAAAGCCCTTGCCACCGCCTGAATTACGGCAAAGCCGGATTAATCCGGCACTTCCTCATTGCAGCCCGCCTTTGCGATAAACATCGCGTGGCCCCGCTACAACCCAAGGCGGCCTGCAGCCACGACCACTCACCAGCGAACGTATCGTGTTTGTCGAATCATGGGTCAGGGCCACGGCTCGGCCACACACTTGTATTCCCCACCGTGCAGCTGCCGACCTGCGTGCCCGCAAATAATGTTTTCGTTAATAGATCAATGTCTGCGAAATATTTTCCTGTCGTCATAAGGCTGAAATATTGCATCGTTAAATTAAAGGCTTGCAAACAGATCTAGACAACTACACATGAGTCTCTACGCTGTACGCCGCGAAAATGGTGAGGCGATCTACGCACAGATCGCCAGAGTGCTTGCGCAGGAGATAACGACCTCACGCGGCCCCGGGGATTGCCTGCCCGCCGAGGGACTGCTCGCAGCGCGCTTCGGGGTGAACCGGCACACGTTACGGCGTGCGATAGACGAGCTCGTCGACTCCGGCCTGCTCGAACGCCGGCACGGTCTGGGCGTCTTCGTACTCGACAGCCACATCAACTATCAAATCGGCCTTGGAACACGGTTTACCGAGAATATCGCCGCACTTGGAATGCAGTCTGAAAACCGCATTCTTCGCAGGCAAACCTTACCGGCGACCAAAGCGATCGCGCAAAAACTGGATGTCAGGAGCGGCGAACCGGTTTTCTGGATCGAGACCCTGCGCTCAGCGGCGGAGCTTCCCATTTGCGTGATCTCGCATTTCGTCCCGCAAAAGCGTTTTCCAGAACTCGACAAACGTTACCACGGTGAGTCATTACACCACTGCCTGGAAACGGACTATGGCTGCCGCTTGCGGCGCTCGGAAAGTCTGGTCACCGCCGTCTTACCGCAAGGCGATGACGCCCGAATACTGGGCATGCCGCAGAACCGGCCAGTACTGCGCGTCAAGAGCGTGAACATTGATCAACGCGACTCGCGCCCCGTCGAATACGCCGTTACCCGCTTCCGCGCCGACCGCATTCAACTCTGCATCAACCCCTGATCATCCACCCTACCATTAACCTCATTTATTGAAACAGGAGCTTACACATGAACCGCAAAACCTTCTTGCACCTGGCCACACTGACCCTCGGTCTCGGCGTCCTCGCACTGACGCCCTTCGCAGCGCAGGCCCAGAGCCAACATGACGGCAGCGCCGCACGACCACTACGGGTGATCCTGGTACCCTCCGACGGCGGCACCGAAGACGGTACCAAAAAGGATTTCACGCCGATCTTCGCCGCCATCAGCGCAGCAACCGGCCTTAAATTTGATATCAAGGTGGGTCAAAGTTACGGCGCAGTGATGGAAGCACAATGCGCCGGCGCGGCTGACATTGCTTTTTACGGCGTAGCCTCCTACCTGCCGACGCACAAGAAGGGCTGTGCCAATCTGCTGGCCCTTGCGATCACCAACGGCCAGTCCGTGTATTACTCCGGCATCTTTGCCCGTATCGACGCCGGCGTTACTTCTATCAAGGACATCAAGGGAAAAATTATCGCACTGGGCGATCTGAACTCCACCTCAAGCTTCGCGGTGCCGGTCGCCATGATGATAGAGAGCGGCGTTAATCCGGTGCGCGATGCCAAAGCCATCCAGCTTGCAGGCAGCCATGCCAATGTACTGAAGGCGTTGTCCGAGGGGCTAGTTGACGTGGGTGGCGCGTCCTTTGAGTCTTTTGAAAAAGCCGTCAACCAAAAGGCGATCGACCCGACCAAAATCCGCGTCGTCGCCAAGAGTGCGCCGCTTCCCTACCCGCCACTTGCGATTCACCCCAAGGTTGCGCCGGAAGTACAGGCCAAATTACGCGATGCCTTCGAAAACATCCACAAACTCCCCGGCATTTCAAAAGACCTGATCCGCGGTTACGGCGGCAGCAAGGTGGACGGCTACACCACCAAGGTTAGCGAACAGGAAATGGCTGATGCGGCAAAGATGTTTGATCTGGTCACCGATCAAGTCAAGGCCGACATTCTTAAAAAAGCCGGCGCACGCTGAGCCCCCCCCCCACGCTAAACGCCCCCACAGAAGGAGCCCACTCATGATCCACTTCAAATCCGTCTCCAAAGCGTGGCCCGACGGAACGCATGCCCTGAGAACTGTGTCGATCGAAATTCCGCGCGGCCAGTTTTGCGTGGTACTCGGACCCTCGGGGGCCGGCAAGTCGACGCTGTTGCGTACGGTCAATGGCCTGACGAAGCCAACCCACGGCAGCGTCAGCATCGATGGCGTGCAGATGTGTCCCGCCAGTGAAAAGGTGTTGCGCCAGCGTGTGGCCATGATCCATCAGCACTTTAATCTCACCAACCGCATGACGGTTGCAGGAAATGTACTGGCCGGAATGCTGCCGGCGGTTTCCACGACGCGCGCCTTGCTCGGCTGGTTTCACCCCGAGCACCGGGCGCGCGCCTGCAAACTACTGGAAAGCGTCGGGCTCGCCCCCAACCATTTGCAACGCCGCGCGGGCGATCTCTCCGGCGGCCAGCAACAGCGCGTCGGCATTGCGCGCGCTTTTATGCTGGACCCCGAGGTGGTGCTGGCTGACGAGCCGGTGGCCAGTCTCGACCCCAAGATCTCACGCGATATTCTGACGCTGATACGGGTGGCGGCACGCGAGCGCAACACCACGGTTTTATGCAGCCTGCACCAGATCGATCTGGCACGCGAGTTTGGTGACCGCATCATCGGCATGCGTGAAGGCGAGGTCGTCTTCGACGGCACGCCCGCAGCCTTTACCGATGAGCGTCTGCGCGCGCTGTATCACGGTGCGCAGTGGGAGGAAAAACCCGATGACGACATCCGGATTCGACACCAACACTCAACGCAATCAAGCGCTGAGCCGGTCCCGGCCTGAACGCATGGACATCAAACCAATCCCGGTCCCCGCCAGCGGTAGCGCGCTGGCGTGGAAGCTAGACGCACCCTACTCGGCACGCCACGTATTCATCATTGCGACCCTGCTTGCCGTGATTCTCCTCACCGGCCACCGTACCGAGATGGACCGCATGATTGCGATGAGCGTTCAGGCGGTAGGCAAACTCTTAGGCGTGGTGGACGAATCCCAGGTCGTGCACGGGTTATCGCGCGTCGCACAATCGATGTGGCCGCCGGTGATGACAGAAAAAGAAGAGGTCGGCCGCTTGCCGGAACTTGACCGGAGCCGTCTGCCGCTCTTCTCACGAATTGAGGTCGAAGAGCGTAGCGAACAGCGCATGAACACCCAAACCCTGCAGATGGAGACCTCATCGGAGCGCATTGAATATCTGGTAAAGCCGGCCGGTTACCTGTGGACGATTTTTATCAAGATGATCGAAACCTTTGAAATCGCCATCTGGGGCACCCTGCTATCGATCATGGCATCCATTCCGCTGGCCTACTATGCCGCCCGCAACTACAGCCCCAACCAAGCAACTTATACGCTGGCGCGTGCCACCATCAGCCTGCTGCGTTCAGCGCCTGAGTTGATCGTCGCGCTCTTTCTGGTTCTTGCCTATGGCTTTGGCCCGATCGCCGGCGTGCTGGCCCTGGGCTTGCATGCGGCCGGATTCCTCGGCAAATTTTATGCCGAGGATATTGAAAACGCAGACCGGAAACCGCAGGAAGCGCTGGAGGCGATAGGCGCAGGAAAACTCAAAACCCTCTGGTACGGAGTGATGCCCCAGGTCTTG
>CAMDSO010000053.1 GCA_945906935.1 Bordetella parapertussis | reverse complement strand
CATAAACCCGGTTGGGGCCGCCCCACACTCCGATAATTATGAACATCGGAATCAGCGTGGCTTCGAAAAACACATAAAACAATAAAGCATCAAGGGCGCAAAAGACGCCGTTCATCAAGCCCGAGAGAATCAAGAACGACGCCATGTACTGCGAAACGCGCTCCTTGATAACTTCCCAGCCCGCGATCACCACGATGATGGTCGTCACGCAGTTCAACAGAATCAATAGCAACGATATGCCATCTATTCCCAATTGATAGTTGGCATTAAATGCAGCAATCCAGGGCGCAGACTCTACAAACTGAAAGTCCGAGGTGCCGGAGTCAAAGTGGGTCCACAGCGGCAGGGCAACTAGTAACCCGGCTAATGCGCCAAGCAGTGCAAGCACTCGCGCAGCACGCTGATTACTGTCACCTACTGCTAATACCGCTAGGCCTGCGAAAATCGGCGTCCAGATTACCAAGCTAAGCATGGGGAGATTCATTTCGTTATGTACGCCCGCTTAAAACAAGCTGACCAACAATAAGGACAGCAACAAAAGAATGCCAATAATCATGGCGAACGCATAGTGGTAAATGTAGCCGGACTGAAACTGGCGTATGACGGTTGACGCCCACCCGATCACCCGTGCCGAACCATTTACAAAAAAACCATCAATGATGGCGATATCGCCAATGCGCCAGAGTCCGCTGCCAAGGCGGCGCGCTCCGCCTGAGAAAGCCCAGCTATAGAGGCGATCAATGCCGTATTTATCATCCAAAATACGCACAATGAATCCGAACTTTTGCCGCAGCACGGCGGGCAAATCGGGCCTGAGGATATATAGGTAAAAAGCGGTCCCCGCACCGCCCAACGCCAAGGCAAAGGGCAGCGTGGTGAAACCATGAATAATCATCGGCACAACGCCGTGAAACTCCCCGGCAAGTTTCGCCATGCCCCCATGTTCGGCACCGATAAATATCGAGCTGCCAAAATACTCTCCGAAGACTACGCTACCAATCAACCAGCCGGCGCATGCAGAAGGGATTGCAAGCAGGACGAGCGGTATAGTGACCACCAAAGGTGATTCGTGTGGTGCCGCGCCGTGCCCGTGTTCATCATGCGTCTGCTCGCCGTGTGCATGGCCGTGATCAGGATTCGTCTCGAATCGTTCTTTTCCATGGAATGCGAAGAAGACCAAGCGAAACGAGTAAAAACCACCGGCAAACACAGCGCCCAGCGCCGCAAGTAATGCAAAAGAAGCCCCCGGCACACCTGCCGCTTGTGCCGCATGCACGGCCTCGATAATGGTGTCCTTCGAGAAAAATCCGGCGAATGGCGGGAGGCCCGCATTGGCCCAGGCACCGATCAGCATGGTTACATAAGTGACTGGCAGATATTTCCTCAAGCCACCCATCTTGCGCATGTCCTGCTCATGATGCATGGCAATAATGACCGAGCCAGCCCCCAGGAACAGCACGGCCTTGAAAAACGCGTGGGTGACAAGATGAAACATGGCGGCAGAATATGCAGAAGCACCAAGCGCCATCGTCATATAGCCCAGCTGCGACAGAGTCGAGTAGGCAACCACGCGCTTGATATCAAATTGAGTCATCGCGATCAGCGCCATGAAAAAGGTGGTGATGGCGCCGATGACCAGCACAAATGACAAGGCTGTCTGCGATAACTCGAACAGGGGCGACATGCGCGACACCATGAAAATACCCGCTGTCACCATGGTCGCCGCGTGTATCAGTGCAGAAATCGGGGTCGGGCCTTCCATGGAGTCTGGCAACCAGACATGGAGGGGAAACTGTGCACTCTTGCCCATCGCGCCGATGAACAAAAGAATGCACGTCACGGTAATCAAAGACCATGCGTAGCCGGGAATGATTTCTATCGTATTTCCGGCCAGCGTGGGTGCCTGCTCGAATACCTTGGCATAATCTAAAGTGCCGAAATACATCAGAACCAAGGCGATCCCAAGAAGAAAGCCGAAGTCTCCGACACGGTTTACCATAAACGCCTTGAGGTTGGCGTAGATGGCCGTCGGTCGCGTGTACCAGAACCCAATCAGAAGATAGGACACCAGTCCCACCGCTTCCCAGCCAAAAAACAACTGGAGAAAGTTGTTGGACATTACCAACATCAGCATCGAGAAGGTGAACAGGGAGATATAACTGAAAAAGCGGTTATAGCCTGGGTCACCGTGCATGTAACCGATCGTGTAAATATGCACCATAAGCGAAACAAAAGTAACTACCAGCATCATCGTTGCCGATAGTTGATCTATCAGGAACCCGACCTCAAAGTGAGCCGATTCGCTTTCTAGCCACGTATACAAAGCACCGTTGAAATGGTTGCCGTCGAGCACGTCGCGAAACACCACAACCGCCCCCGCAAACGACACCAGCATCAGCAGGATGGTCAGCGAATGGGCAGCACGGTTGCTGATTTTCCGGCACAGTAGGCCCGACAAGAGAGCACCTGCAAGCGGTGCCAGCGGGACCAGAAGGTAGATTTTTTGCATCGACGTCACGACATCAGCCTTTCAGACTGTCGAGGTCGTCGACGTCGATCGTCTGCAGATTGCGGAAAAGTACGACCAGAATCGCCAGACCGATTGCCGATTCAGCGGCCGCGACCGTAAGAATAAAAAACACGAAAATCTGCCCGGCAGGATCGCCGAGATAATGGGAAAAGGCGACAAAGTTCATGTTCACTGCCAGCAACATTAGCTCGATCGCCATCAGCAAAATTATGACGTTCCGGCGGTTCAGAAATATTCCAACCACGCTGACCGCGAAAAGGATCGCGCCCAACACCAGATAATGCTGCAATGAAACCAATTGCGTCCCCTCTTCGCTCAGCACCTTCGGCTCATGCGCATCTCGCAATCAAGCCAAAGTTCCGTAAACCGATAAATCTGAACCCTTGGTTCAATCCTGACCTGTGTCAGCGGGCATGCTCACCATCCGTACACGATCCTGCCGGCGCACCTTGACTTGCATTGCAGGATCTACATATTTGTTCAATTTGCGCTTACGCAGCGTTAATGCGATCGCCGCGACGATAGCGACCAAAAGAATGACTGCGGCGATTTCAAATGGATACACGTATTCTGTGTATAGCAAAAGCCCAAGCTCCCGCGTGTTGCTGTAATGAGCGGGCAATTCCGGTGCCTCGAGGGCGTTACGGGAATAAAAACCCCATAAAACCACCCCCATTTCCAACGCCATCAGTACGCCAACCACCGCGCCCAGCGGCATATAACTCCAGAACCCCTCGCGCATTTTGGCCAGATTAATGTCAAGCATCATGACCACGAATAGGAACAAAACCATGACGGCGCCGACGTAAACAAGCACCAGGGTAATCGCCAGAAACTCGGCCTGTAACTGTATCCACAAGCCGGCTGAGGTAAAAAATGCCAACACCAGGAGCAGTGCGGAATGAACCGGGTTACGCGAAGTAATCACGCCACATGCCGCAACAACCAGCACCAACGAAAATGCGTAGAAGAGAAAGTCTTGAAATGTCATGGCGGTTTCAGTTCGGCCTTTTACCGGTAAGGCGCGTCGGCCGCGCGATCTTTTGCAATCTGGTCTTCATACATATCGCCGATCGCAAGCAGCATAGGTTTGGTGTAGATCAAGTCACCGCGTTTTTCACCATGATATTCGAGCACACGGGTCTCAACTATTGAGTCTACAGGGCAGGATTCTTCGCAAAATCCGCAGAAGATGCATTTGGTCAAATCAATATCGTAGCGTGTGGTGCGCCGGGTTCCGTCATCCCGTTGTTCGGATTCAATCGTTATCGCAAGAGCCGGGCAGACTGCTTCGCAAAGTTTGCACGCAATACAGCGCTCTTCGCCGTTCGGGTAGCGGCGCAGCGCGTGCAAGCCCCTGAACCTTGGTGACTGTGGCGTTTTTTCTTCAGGGAACTGGACTGTAATCTTGCGCCGGAATAGATGCCTGCCGGTCATCATCAGGCCCTTGACCAGTTCAAACAGAAGGAACGTACGGAAAAAATCGAGGATACGGGTGATCATCGTCTTATCTCCACCATATCCATAGCGGCGTCTGCGTCCAAATACCCACAACTATGATCCAAACAATGGTGATTGGTATAAAAACCTTCCAGCCGAGGCGCATGATTTGATCATAGCGATAGCGCGGAAAAGTTGCGCGGAACCAAAGAAAGCTTGATACAACGAGGAATAGTTTGATAAACAGCCAGCCAAAACCACCGGCTGCCAACCACGGCATGCCGAGCGCGGTAGCATAGGCCAAGGGAATCGGTGACAGCCAACCACCGAGGAACATGATGGAACACAGCGTCGACACCAGGATCATGTTCGCGTATTCCGCCAGGAAGAAGACCGCGAAAGTCATACCCGAGTATTCAACGTGGAAACCAGCGACGATTTCTGACTCACCCTCAGCGACGTCGAACGGCGCGCGGTTGGTTTCAGCAACCCCTGCGATCAGATACACCAAAAAGAGTGGGAACAACGGGATCAAATACCAGTTGAAAATTCCGTAGTTGCCGCTCTGGCCGTTAACAATCTCGACGAGGTTAAGGCTTTGCGACGCCATCAGGACGCCAACCAATGCAAAACCCATGGCGATTTCGTAGGAAACGATTTGTGCGGCAGAGCGTAGGGCGCCGAGAAATGCGTATTTCGAATTGGAGGCCCAACCGGCAATGATAATGCCGTAGACGCCCATCGACGTAATGGCCATGACATAAAGAAGTCCTGCGTCGATATTGGCCAGCACCACTTCAGGACCAAACGGAATAACAGCCCACGCCGCCAAAGCCGGCATTAACGCCATCACCGGTGCCAGAATGAACAAAAACTTGTTCGCACCCGTCGGGACAATGATTTCTTTGAGCAGCAGTTTCAGGCTGTCGGCGATGGGCTGCGCCAGTCCACCCAGCCAGCGGATACCGAAGAAGGTCACCCGGTTTGGCCCGATCCGTATCTGCATCCAGCCTATCAGCTTGCGCTCCCACAACGTAAGGTAAGCAACGCTCAACAACAGCGGTACAACAATACAAACGATCAGTGCGAGGGTCTTGAGCAGCAACAGGAGGGAGTCGAGTACATGCGGCGCTGATTCCTGGCCTACAGCCCATACGACGGCGGCTGCCACAAAACCCCAGAGCCACGCGCCCAAGGAAATTACGGGTTGAAGAAGTGCGCTCACACCGCCACCTTTTGTTCAGTCACCACGGGCTCCAGACTCACGCTGCCAAACAGTCCACCAAGTACAGCCGTTGCTTCATGCCCACCGGGAATCCGGATACAGTGCGCCGGCAGTTTGTCGTCTTTCTTCACGTTCACAACAACCACACCGGAACCCTGTGAGATTTTGATGCTGTCTCCATCATTTATTCCAAGGCGCGTGAGATCCATGCCGTGCATGGTGGCGACCGGTGGTGCACCGACCGCCGATTTTTGTAACGCAGCAGCACGGCGCACGATGGCATCCGCCTGATAAGGGGCGACTTCGCCGATGCGTTCCATCTCGATCGTGTCGCCGGCAATATGTGCTACTGGGACGGCGCGAAGGCTATTATTCAGACGGCTGAGAACATTACCATCACCAATGGCGTCTCGACGGACTGCTTCGCTGCTGTCGTATTCAAATCCCGGCAGACCTGCGAGGTTGCCAATGACACGAAGCACTTTCCACGCTGGTCTGGTCTCTGCGAGCGGCAGTACAACTCCATTAAAGCTTTGCACACGCCCCTCGGTGCTAATAAATGTTCCAGAAGTCTCAGTAAAGGGCGCGATCGGCAATAGCGCATTCGCGTACTCAAGAGCCTGGTGTTGGTATGGCGATAACGCTACTACGAATTCCGCCCCCTTCATCGCCGCCATCGCCTGCGCAGCATCATATGAGTCTACCTCAGGCTCGACTCCCAGCAATAAATAGGCTTTGAGCTTTTTTTCCAGCATCTGCCGCGCATTGAGGCCGGCCCCCGGCGTCGCTTGCGCGAGGTAACCGCCGACGCTGTTTGCAGACTCACCGAGGAAGCCAAATTTAGCGCCCAGTAAACCTGCCAGTTTTTCTGCAAGCCATTGCAAGCGCGCCGCTGACGGGTGATGCTGCGCAAGGTTACCCAGCCAGACAGCCGAGTTGCCAGCTACAGCCATGCTATGTGCTATGGCAAGAGCCGCTGCATCAACTGCGACGACCTGAACGTCGGCCGGCAGCGGGACGCCCTTGATCTGTGCTACTGCATTGATCACCGCCACGAGTGCGACTGCCATTCCTGACGGCGCGACGATCGATTTCGCGGCGACCCGCATCAACAAATCGTCATCAACTGGATTGATTAGATTAAGTTCCAGTTTTTTCTTGGCGGCCTGCCGCAGACGCAGAGCCAGCAGCGGATGATCGTTGCGTAATGAGCTGCCAATCACCAAGACACGGTCAAGCGAGGCGATTTCAGCGACCGACATACCCAGCCACGGAACGCCCGAAGCAACCGCGTCTGCTGAAAAATCTGATTGGCGGGTACGGAAATCGACATTCTCAGAACCAAGGCCACGCATCAATTTTTGCAGCAAGTAGAGTTCTTCTACCGTCTGGTGTGCACTGCCAAGGGCGCCAATTTGGTTTGCGCCATACCGCTCACGCACTGCGAGCAATCCTTCGGCGACAAAATCGAGCGCGACCTGCCAATCGACTTCAGCCCACTTACCATCCTGCTTGATCATGGGCTTGACCAAACGGCTGGAGTCATTCAATCCTTCGTAGGCGAAACGGTCCTTGTCAGACAGCCAGCACTCGTTGATATCGTCATTCTCACGCGGCAATACGCGCATTACGCGGTTTTGCTTGATCTGAATCGTGATGTTCGAGCCAAGGCCGCAATGCGGGCTGATCGACTGGCGACGGTTCAATTCCCAGGTGCGTGCAGTGTAACGGAAGGGCTTGGAGGTCAATGCACCGACCGGACAAAGATCGATCACGTTACCTGACAGTTCCGAGTCAACCGTCTTGCCAACAAACGCGATAATTTCGGAATGTTCTCCACGGCCGATCATTCCCAGCTCCATCACACCTGCGATTTCCTGTCCAAAGCGAACACAGCGGGTGCAATGAATACAGCGCGTCATATCAGTCGAGATCAGCGGACCAAGATCCTTATTACTGACTATGCGCTTGGGTTCGTCGTAACGCGACGCACTGCCGCCATAACCAACTGCCAGGTCCTGCAATTTGCATTCACCGCCTTGGTCGCAGATCGGACAATCAAGGGGATGATTGACCAACAGAAACTCCATCACACCCTTTTGAGCGTTGATGGCCTGCTCTGAATGGGTTTGTACCTTCATGCCGTTCGTCACCGGCGTCGCACAAGCCGGCAGCGGCTTGGGAGCCTTTTCCACCTGCACCAGACACATGCGACAGTTCGCGGCAATCGACAGTTTTTCGTGATAGCAGAAATGAGGCACATAAATGCCAGCCTGCTGAGCTGCATCCATTACGGTGCTGCCGTCAGCAACTTCCAGTTTGTGGCCGTCTATTTCGATTTCGAGCATGGCGTTCCGCGTCAGATATAGTCCGGCACCAGGCACTTCTTGTGCTCGATGTGGTACATGAATTCATCGCGATAATGTTTCAGGAATGCACGCACCGGCATCGCGGCGGCATCGCCAAGCGCGCAAATGGTTCTACCCTGAATGTTTTCAGCGACCTGATTAAGCTTGTCCAGATCCTCGGGCTTACCTTTACCGTGCTCAATCCGATCAACCATGCGGTAAAGCCAGCCGGTACCTTCACGACAGGGCGTGCACTGGCCACAAGATTCTTCGTAGTAAAAATAGGATAGCCTCAAAAGGCTCTTTACCATGCACCGCGTTTCGTTCATCACAATCACCGCACCGGAACCCAGCATCGAGCCTGCTTTGGCAATCGAGTCATAGTCCATATCCGTTGCCATCATGATATCGGCGGGCAAAACGGGCATGGACGAACCGCCCGGAATAACCGCTTTTAATTTGACGCCCTCGCGCATACCGCCTGCCATCTCCAGCAACTTTGGAAAAGGGGTGCCTAATCGAATCTCATAATTTCCGGGGCGCGCCACATCGCCTGACACCGAAAAAATCTTTGTGCCGCCGTTGTTCGGTTTGCCGAGCGCGAGAAACGCGTCTGCGCCGTTTCTGATAATCCACGGTACCGCAGCGAACGTTTCGGTATTGTTAATCGTTGTTGGCTTCCCATAGAGGCCGAAACTTGCAGGGAAAGGAGGCTTAAAACGCGGCTGCCCCTTTTTACCCTCCAGTGATTCCAGCAATGCCGTTTCTTCACCGCAAATATAAGCCCCCCAGCCGTGATGGTTATAGAGCTGAAAATTGAAACCGCTGCCGACGATGTTGTCACCGAGAAGACCGGCCGCGCGCGCCTCGTCTACCGCAGCCTCGATACGTTCGAAAGCTGCCCAGATTTCTCCGTGCACATAGTTGTAGCCTACAGCGGTGCCGGTGGCGTAGCCAGCAATCGCCATCCCTTCGATCAAGGCATGCGGGTTGTAGCGAAGAATATCGCGGTCTTTGAACGTGCCAGGCTCACCCTCATCCGAATTACAGACCAGATATTTCGCACCGGCAAACTGACGCGGCATGAAACTCCACTTTAATCCGGTCGGAAAACCCGCACCACCGCGACCACGCAGAGCCGACTTTTTGACATCGGCGATCACCTGCTCAGGCGGAGTTTTTTCCGCCAGTATCTTTCTCAGCGCCGCATAACCGCCACGCGCCTCGTAATCCGTAAGACTCCAGTTCACCCCGTTGATGCCTTTCATAATCACGGCATCGGGTCCGAACTGATCAATAGCAAATGGTGGAACGGGCAAACCCATTACTTAAGCTCCTCGATCAGCTTGTCGAGTTTGTCCGCGGTCATCGCGCACAACATCTGTTTGTTATTCCGGATCAACACGGGCGCATCACCACAAGCCCCCATGCATTCGGATTCTTTCAGCGTAAACGCACCATCAGCGGTCGTCTCACCAAATCCGATTCCGAGCTTGGTCTTCAGGTGCTGTGCAGCCACATTGGCGCCCAACAATGCGCACGGCAAATTCGTGCATATGGACAGCTTGCTACGCCCGACCGGCTTGAGATCGTACATGGTATAAAAACTTGCCACCTCGTAGACGGCAATCGGCGGCATACCAAGGTAGGCAGCAACGCAGTCCATCGTCTCATGGGACAGCCAGCCCTTCTCATCCTGCGCGATGGTCAATGCAGCCATCACCGCCGACTGTTTTTGATCAGCCGGGTACTTGGCAATCGCCTTATCAATTTTAATCAACGACTCTGAACTCAAAAGCATCGGCACACTCATCGATCGATTTCTCCGAATACGATTTCTATCGTACCGATGATGGCGACGACGTCGGCAATCATGTGCCCACGCGACAACTCATCAATTGCAGCCAGGTGGGTAAAGCTTGGCGAACGTATCTTCATGCGGTAAGGCTTGTTCGCACCGTCGGAAACCATATAAATACCAAACTCTCCCTTGGGGTGCTCTATGCCTGCGTAAGCCTCCCCCTCTGGCACGTGCATCCCCTCGGTAAAGAGCTTGAAGTGGTGAATCAGCTCTTCCATATTCGATTTCATCGCCAGACGCGAGGGCGGCCCGACCTTATGGTCGGCGGTCATCACCGGCCCAGGATTCTTGCGCAGCCATTCAACACACTGCTTCACAATCCGGTTCGCCTGCCGCATTTCTTCAATACGCACGAGATAACGGTCATAGCAGTCGCCATTAACGCCGACCGGAATATCAAAATCCATCCGGTCATACACCTCGTAGGGCTGGTTCTTGCGCAAATCCCAGGCAATCCCTGAGCCGCGCAACATCGGGCCGGTGAAGCCCATCGCATACGCCCTCTCCGGAGAAACCACACCAATTCCAACTGTGCGCTGTTTCCAAATACGATTATCGGTCAACAAGGTTTCATATTCGTCAACACACTTCGGAAACCGGTCAACAAAATCCTCGATAAAATCGAGCACAGAACCCTGCCGGTTGGCATTCAGATCACGTGTTGCACGCTCATTGTGTATCCTCGTCGCGGTGTATTGCGGCATGGTATCGGGCAAATCGCGATAAACGCCGCCCGGCCGGTAATACGCCGCGTGCATCCGGGCCCCAGAAACGGCCTCATAGACGTCAAAGAGGTCTTCTCGCTCGCGGAAGCAATACAAAAACATCGTCATGGCGCCCAGATCCAGGCCATGACACCCCAGACCCAGCAGGTGCGCAAGGATGCGGGTGATCTCATCAAACATCACGCGTATATATTGGGCCCGCAGGGGCACCTGTATGCCCAGAAGTTTTTCAATCGCCAGCACGTAGGCATGCTCATTGCACATCATGGTGCAATAATCCAGACGATCCATATATGGAACCGACTGCAGGAAGGTCCGATGCTCAGCCAGCTTTTCCGTCGCGCGATGCAGCAACCCGATATGCGGGTCTGCACGCACGATCGTTTCCCCGTCCAACTCCAACACCAAACGCAAAACGCCGTGGGCTGCCGGATGTTGTGGCCCAAAATTCATTGTGTAATTGCGGATATCAGCCATGCTTAACCCTTGCGGAACCCTGCTCCACCTGCATAGTTCTCTTCGCGCACGATGCGCGGCGTAATCTCGCGTGGATTGATCGTGACAGGCTGGTATATGACACGACGCTGATCGGGGTCATAGCGCATTTCCACATGCCCCGATATCGGAAAATCCTTGCGAAACGGATGCCCGATGAAGCCGTAGTCGGTCAGGATGCGCCGTAGATCCGGGTGACCGTTGAATATAATGCCAAAGAGATCGAACGCTTCACGCTCAAACCAGTTCGCTGCTGACCAGACACCAACCACCGATTCAACCATCGGCATATCATCGTCTGGCGCAAAAACCCGGACACGCAACCTGCGGTTCTTGCTAACGCTTAGCAAATGGTAAACCACCGCATAGCGGGCGCCATCCCACCTGCCATCGCCATAGGTCTTGTAATCAAGGCCACAAACATCGATGACCTGCTCGAACATCAGGTCGGGCGCATCGCGCAACACTAACATCGACTCGACCATCCCCTCAGCTTTGAGGGTGACGGTGACCTCTCCGAGAGCATCAACTACGCCGACAACACGCTCACCAAGAAGATCATTGACGCGGGCAGCGAGAATTTCGGTACGGGCTGTCATTTATCGTGCAATCGTATTGGTACGTTTGATTTTGTTTTGCAACTGGATAATGCCGTAGAGTAGCGCTTCCGCCGTCGGCGGACATCCCGGAACATAGATATCAACCGGAACGATGCGATCACAACCGCGGACAACGGAATAGGAATAATGGTAATAACCACCCCCGTTAGCGCAGGAACCCATCGAGATCACCCAGCGCGGCTCAGCCATTTGGTCGTAGACCTTGCGCAGCGCCGGGGCCATCTTGTTGCAAAGAGTGCCGGCAACAATCATCACGTCGGATTGGCGGGGGCTGGGGCGGAACACGATGCCAAAACGGTCCAGATCGTAGCGCGAAGCACCTGCGTGCATCATTTCAATCGCGCAGCAGGCAAGGCCGAAGGTAACCGGCCACATTGAACCTGTGCGAGTCCAGTTGATGAGCGTATCAACTGTTGTGGTCAGATAACCCTGCTCCATTAACGCCGCGTCATTCGCGCCCATCAAAACCCCGTCTCAACGTGCAGCATCCTGTTTAACTTCACTGCAATCTGCAGCCTACTCCCGCCCGTCAGCTTGATCACCAGAATACATACGTAAACCGGTAATAAAACAGCACTTTATTTTACCTTCGCTCAGCGCCCAGGGTCAACGCAGAACATTGCGCTTTATCAAACGCTTGTACTTCCAAAGCATTGCAACAGCCAAAGCGCAGGCGCCACCGACTTCTTTGAATGGCATGCAGCTCAAGCGTGGGTTCGCGGCGCAACAAGGCGATCCCGATCACGTTCGTCCCAGCGCAAACATCAAGGGTCCTTTGTCTTGGCATGAGGTCAATCACCGACATGAAAGCCTGAAGAAACCGGCTCCACAATCCCAGACTGGCAACGTAATTCGCGCGGTCATAATAGGGTGTAATGTCAGCGAATACCCGCTTTAACTCCTTGGTCCATACAACATTGAAACGCTCTTCGCGTAGTTGTTGCCCCGCCCTCGGCCGCACAGGTATGACCGCGCATGGGATAAACCTTGGGTATCAGACGGATCTTCAATGAAGGATCCGTTTCTGCCAGTGCAATGGCTGCGCGCAAAGCAGCCCTCCCCCTGCGCCGATGATAGCGACTTCGCTACGGATGATTTCCGCCATGCACGTCCCGCGACGCACGACAAGCCCGGTGACGTGAATCGGGCAAAGAAAAATAACCAGGAAAGAGCAACCGGGAAACAAACATCGCCGGGCATTGCACCCGGCGCCAGGCAACGGCCTAGACCGTCACTCCCATTCGAGAGCGCCTTTTTTCCATTCATAGGCGAAGCCGACGACCAGAATACCCAAGAACACAACCATGGCCCAGAAGCCGAACGCGCCGATCTCCTGCAATACAATCGCCCACGGGAAGAGGAAAGCGATTTCAAGATCAAACAGTATGAAAAGAATAGCTACAAGATAGTAACGCACGTCGAATCTCATACGTGCATCCTCGAAAGCTTCGAACCCACATTCGTAGGGCGACAACTTTTCGCTGTTTGGCCGGTGTACGCCGAGTAATCTGCCCACCGCACCACCAAGGATAATCGGCGCCAGCCCAACCACGGCACCAACCAGAATAAACAGGAGAATCGGAAAATAATTGGCTAGCATGAGCGAACTGGCCCGTCCGAGTTGAAATGTTGGTAGCGAACTTCCGCCGACTTATAACCACAACCTCAGGCTGATCCATCAAAATCTGAGTAACGATGGTTCATTCCGAACCTCCAAACGTTACCACCACTTGATCTTGATCAAACTAACCTGCATTGATAACCTTGGTGCCGGCGGAGAGACTCGAACTCTCACGACTTTCGTCACCGCCCCCTCAAGACGGCGTGTCTACCAATTCCACCACGTCGGCACTGCAAAAACCTAACGATCCCGCCGTACGCCTACGGCACTACATCAATATGCAACCAGTTACTTGGGTATTTCCTTGACCTTCGAGTCAGCCGCCTCACGCTTTGAGGCAGGCACCTGATCCACTGCAGGCGCGGTCACCGCCGACGGCGAGGACATTACCCCTTTTTGCTCTCCGCGATGTGCAGAAAACCATGTCAAACCCAGACTGGTCAAAAAGAACAGCGTCGCCAAAACCGACGTAATACGGCTCAGGAAATTAGCCGAACCGCTGGAGCCAAACAAACTGCCCGAGCTACCCCCGCCAAATGCCGCCCCCATGTCCGCGCCCTTGCCATGCTGCAAAAGCACCACGCCGATGATTGCGAGCGCAGCAACAACGTGAACAACGATCACCAGAGCTTCCATGCGATCCTCTCAAATCTCAACCGCGCAAAATCGCGGCACGGCAAATTGCAACAAAATCGTCTGCCAACAACGAAGCGCCACCGATCAGCCCGCCATCAATATCAGGCTGCGAAAACAATTCTCCCGCATTACTCGCTTTGACGCTGCCGCCGTAAAGAATCCTCAGCCCAGCGGCAACTACTGCGTCGAGCTTGCCAATCTTGCTGCGTATAAACGCATGTAACGCTTGCGCCTGTTCCGGCGATGCTGTTTTACCGGTACCGATCGCCCACACCGGTTCATAAGCGACCACAGCATTAGCGAGTGGAGCCACACCGCAAACCGACAAAACGGCGTCAATCTGGCGCCCTATGACTGCCTCGGCTACGCCAGATTCGCGCTCCTGCAAACTTTCACCCACGCACAATATGGGCACCAAACCCGCCGCATTCGATGCGGCAAACTTTGCAGCGACGACACTATCACTCTCTGCAAACAAGGCCCGACGCTCGGAGTGTCCAACGATCGCATACTTGGCGGCGAAATCCGCCAGCATTTCCGCAGTCACTGCGGCAGTATAGGCACCGGCGGCAAACTGACTGACATCCTGAGACCCCCAAGCCACGGTCGAACCTGACAGCACCTGCTGCGCCTGAGCGATGTACGGATACGGCACACAAACTGCAACCTCAACCCCGCTTAGCGCGGACAAAACAGTGCGAAGTTGGCCAAGCAAAACAGCGTTAGCGGCCAGATTGCCATTGGATTTCCAGTTACCGACCACCAGCTTCCCGCGCATCGCCCTGCCCACCCTTCAAAACCGACGGATTCTACCGGCCACTGCATACATGGTCAATGCAATTCCACACCAGATGCATACAGAGCACCTTGATAAATCGGAATAATCTTTTTGCTAGCGCAACTCGGCACGCATGCGCACGGCATCGGCAATCACTTGCGCCCAGCGCTCCACGGTGCGTTGCACGCGACCCTCTACCATCACGCGCACCAGCGGCTCTGTGCCCGAGGCCCGCAACAGTACCCGCCCCTTACCGCTGAGCGCCGCCTCTGCTTTTGCCACAGCCCGCATTACCACGGGGTCAGCGGAAAAATCGAACCTTTCACGCATGGCTACATTCACCAAAACCTGCGGATATAACCTTACACCCTCTGCAGCTTTGGCCAGACTTACTGCGCCACCACGCAAAACTGCCAGTACCTGTAACGCCGAAACGATGCCGTCGCCCGTCGTGTGCCGGTCGAGGCATACGATATGCCCCGAATTTTCGCCGCCGAGTTGCCACCCGCGCTTCTTAAGCAATTCCAAAACATAGCGATCCCCTACCGCTGCGCGGGCAAACGGTATCCGCATCTTCGCAAACGCCTCTTCCAAACCGAAATTACTCATCAGCGTTCCGACAACCCCGCCTCCCAAGAGGCGTTGCCGACGGCGATCTGCGGCGATCACATAAAGCAGACGATCACCATCATAAAGCGCACCTTTTGCATCGACCATGACGAGACGGTCACCATCACCGTCGAGCGCAATGCCAAGATCAGCCGCTTCGCGCACCACCGCCTTTTGCAATGCTGCGGGGTTTGTAGCACCACAAAGATGATTGATATTCATGCCGTCAGGCCGATTGCCAATGGCAACCACCTCGGCGCCAAGCTCATGCAACACTGGCTCAGCGACGTGGTAACTCGCACCATTGGCACTATCAAGGACTATCTTCATTCCGCGCAAATCGAGTGCAGACGGAAAAGTGCTCTTGCAAAATTCGATATAGCGACCCGCCGCATCATCCACCCGCCGGGCCTTACCCAAACCAGACGACTTGCGGGTCTGTATAGGACGAGCCAGTTCCGCCTCTATTGCCAACTCAACGCTATCCGGCAGTTTGGCGCCCTCGCCCGAAAAAAATTTGATTCCATTGTCATCAAACGGATTATGGGAGGCACTGATCACAATGCCCGCCGACAGGCGCAGTGCGCGGGTCAGATAAGCAACGCCGGGCGTCGGCATCGGCCCCACCAGCAGAACGTCCACGCCAGCGGCGGCGAGCCCCGCCTCCAGCGCAGACTCGAGCATATAGCCAGAGATACGGGTGTCCTTACCGATCAAAACCGCCGGACGTTCGCCCTGCTTGCCCTGTAACGCCAGCACACGGCCGGCGGCAAATCCCAAACGCAACACAAAATCCGGTGTGATCGGCGCCTCACCAACCTTGCCGCGGATACCGTCTGTACCAAAATATTTTCTCTTCATTTGAATTCCATAATTTTTACAAAAGCGCAGTCGCCTCTAAGCACTATTGGCACGCACTGCCTGCCAAATCTCAAGTGCATCCCTGGTCGCCGCAACGTCGTGAACACGCAGGATATGCGCGCCATGCTGTGCCGCAATCAGGGCCGCCGCCACACTGCCAAACACCCTCTGATTTTCGGCTCTTCCGGTAATCTGTCCGAGCATGGACTTGCGTGAAAGGCCTGCCAATAGGGCTACACCTTGCGGGGCAATAGACCCCAAACCACGCAACAATTGAAGATTGTGTTGTAGCGTCTTGCCAAAACCAAAGCCAGGATCGACGATCAGTCGGTCCCGGGTAACACCCGCCGCACAAGCTGCCGCAACTCGCTCTGCGAGAAATTTGGCAACGTCGGCAACCGCATCATCGTAGCGTGGGGCAAGTTGCATATTGGCCGGCGTGCCGCGCTTGTGCATCAAGCAAACCGCTACGGCACTTGCGGCGACGGCCTCGACTGATTCCGCAGAATGCAGCGCTTCGATATCATTGATCATGGAGGCACCGCCCGCGATCGCCTCGCGCATCAATGCCGGTTTGCGGGTATCAACCGATATCGGCACATTAACGTCCGACAAACCCTCCAACACAGGAAGAATCCGACGCCTTTCTTCCTCCAGCGTCACTTCTGAAGCCCCAGGACGAGTCGATTCCCCGCCAATATCAATTAAATCAGCGCCTTCCTCGATTAACCGACGGGCATGTGCCACCGCAGAAGCAACCGAGTAGAAATGCCCGCCATCCGAAAAAGAGTCAGGTGTTACATTGACGACCCCCATAATCAGGGGTCGTCCTAGATCGAAGTAATATTTGCCACAACGAAGTGCCATCATCGCCTGCGCCCGGCCAACCGGGTTCATCGGACTACGCAATGACGATCAAACCTAAAAACTGAACCGGAAATCAGGTCACACCAGTTGCAGCAGTGGCGGCAGCACTTGGCGGCAAGTCCCGAGGCGGCGCTACCGTTGTTGAAGCAGCAGGCTTGGGCGGACGAGGCTCGCGCCCTTCCATAATGTCTTTCAACTGATCGGCGTCGAGCGTCTCCCACTCCAGCAGCGTCTTGGCGATTTTCTCAACCTTGTCGCGGGACTCCTCGATAATCTTGCGCGCCACGCAATATTGCTGGTCGATGAATCGGCGAATTTCCGCGTCCACTTTCTGCATGGTGGCTTCGGACATATTCTTATGCGTCGTCACTGAACGACCGAGAAAAACTTCGCCTTCATTTTCACCATAGACAACCGGGCCGAGGGCATCAGACATGCCCCACTCAGTTACCATGCGCCGCGCAAGATTGGTGGCATTCTGAAAATCGCTGCTCGCACCGGTTGTCATCTGACCAAGAAAAACCTCCTCGGCAATCCGGCCGCCTAACGAAACCGAAATATCCTGATAAAGGCGCTCGCGGTCCTTGCCGTGACGATCCTGTTCCGGCAGCATCCAAGTCACGCCAAGCGCCCGGCCGCGCGGGATAATCGTAACCTTGTGCACGGGATCAGCTTTGGGCAGCGTATAAGCCACCACTGCGTGCCCTGCTTCGTGATACGCAGTGGTAACGCGCTCGTCTTCAGGCATCACCATAGAGCGGCGTTCGGCCCCCATATATATTTTGTCTTTCGCCTGTTCAAAATCATCCATATCAACCAGGCGTTTGTTCTTGCGTGCAGCGAACAACGCTGCCTCATTCACCAGATTGGCAAGGTCAGCGCCCGAAAAACCAGGCGTGCCGCGCGCAATGATCTCGGCCTTTACATCGGGTGCCCCGGGAACCTTGCGCATATGCACAAGCAATATCTGTTCTCGCCCCCTGATATCCGGCAGCGGCACAACCACCTGACGATCAAAGCGGCCGGGGCGCAACAAAGCCGGATCCAGCACGTCCGGACGGTTAGTGGCAGCAATCACGATGACACCTGACGCACCTTCAAAGCCGTCCATCTCGACCAGTAGTTGGTTCAATGTCTGCTCACGCTCATCGTTGCCGCCGCCCAAACCCGCACCACGCTGGCGGCCCACGGCGTCGATCTCATCAATGAAAATAATGCAAGGCGCCTGTTTTTTCGCCTGTTCAAACATATCGCGCACGCGCGCAGCGCCCACACCGACGAACATTTCCACGAAATCGGATCCGGAAATACTGAAAAACGGAACCTTCGCCTCACCGGATATAGCCCTCGCGAGCAGCGTTTTACCGGTGCCCGGATTGCCTACCATCAAGACGCCGCGGGGAATCCGTCCACCAAGCTTTTGAAACTTGCTCGGCTCACGCAAAAACTCAACCAGTTCCGCAACCTCTTCCTTGGCTTCCTCGCACCCTGCAACATCGGCAAACGTCACCGTATTACTGTTTTCGTCCATCATGCGAGCGCGGCTCTTACCGAAAGAAAATGCGCCGCCGCGACCGCCGCCCTGCATCTGTCGCATGAAAAATATCCACACACCGATAAGCAAGAGCATCGGCCCCCAGGAGAAGAAAAACGCGGAAAGGAAGGACTGCTCTTCCTCGGGTTTCGCATCTACCTTCACACCGGCTTTGAGCAGATCGCTAACCATCCATAAGTCGCCGAGCGTGCCGGGGCTATAGGTAACATACTTACGCTCATCTATGGCCTGCCAGCGAACCGTACGCCCTTCTACCAGCGCCGATTTGACGCGGCCATTTTTGACCTCGTCCATGAACTGCGAATATGGCACAACGCTCTGCGCCGACTGGTTCTTGCTGTATTGGTTAAAGACGGTCATCAGCACCAGCGCAATAACCAGCCACACCGCTACGTTCTTAATCAATTGATTCAAATGCACCTCTCGCTATTTGCGATAAAAAACAAAGCTTTTCGTCACCAATTCTAAACTCTTTTCTGGAGTTCTGTTGGCTCGCCGCCAGTAACCCCCGGTAACACCGCACGACATTTGCTACCCAGTAGATAAAGTTCGTTGCTGCGGCCGCGTGAAGCCTCTGGCTTGCGCGCCGAAACCTTCTCAAACCCCCGTTGCATTTCCTTAAAAAACTCTTGAAATCCAGACCCTTGGAACACCTTCACAAGAAACGACCCACCAGGCTTCAAATGTTTGACGGCAAAACCCAGCGCAAGTTCAGCCAGATGCATGGCCCGCGCCTGATCGCTCATCGTAATACCGCTAATATTGGGGGACATATCGCTTAATACAAGGTCTATCGGCCGCCCGGCAAGCGCCGCGCTCAATTGGGACTCGACCGCCGCCTCACGAAAGTCGCCCAACATGAATGTAACGCCGGGCAAGGGCTCCATCTCCAGGATATCGAGGGCATAGACCTGGCCACGCGCTCCCACCTGCGCGCGCGCAACCTGCGACCACCCACCGGGCGTTGCCCCCAGATCAACCACCGTCATTCCTTGGCGCAACAATTTGTCTCGCTCAGCGATCTCAAGTAATTTATAGGAGGCTCGCGAACGATAACCTTCGCTGCGGGCACGTTTGACGTATACGTCATTCATATGCTCCCGCATCCATTGATGACTCGTTTTTGAGCGTTTCATTGAATATCACTTCCGGCGTTGAAAAGTGGTGACATAAAACGCCAGCGGCACAGCCCTGACCCTCAATACAAAACACATCGTTGATTAATCCCAATACCTTGTCTTGCCGGCGCCACATGCCCGCCAACTCCACAACCTGTTAGACTCCGGCGCAATCATGATACTAGAACTCACATCAGCACAACGCCGCGAACTGCGTGCCCGCGCACACCCGCTCAATCCGGTAGTGATGGTCAGCGAAGGAGGGCTCACCGCCACCGTTCTGCAGGAAATTGACCGCAGCCTCGACAGCCACGAACTAATCAAAATCCGGATTTTCTCGGATGAGCACGAAACGCGCACCGCGTTGCAGAAAGAGTTGTGCGAAACACTTTCCGCGGCTCCAGTGCAGCACATCGGCAAAATTCTGGTTGTGTATCGGCCGCATCCAGACAAGCCCGAGGCCGCAAAAAAACAGGTGAGAAAACGCAAAAAACCGCGTCGCACCAAACGCAGCTACCAAGGCTAAGACGGAGCTCTTCCCTGCAGCCAAACCAGCAGCAGGGCGAGGCCGCACTCGATCAGATACAAGACGCTGGCAACCCCGTGCCAGGTTGAAAAACGATCGCGAAACACGCTCTCCATCACCTCTGCCGGCAAGGCCTGCTCTTTGATCGCGGCGAGTATGGGTTGCACGCCATATTGCCCCGCAATAATGAGTGCCAACATCAGAACGACGATCCAAAAACGACCGTGCTTCAGCCCTTTTGCACCGAACCGAAACAGTCGGAACAGGAGCAGATACACGGCACATCCGATCCCGAGGTATGACACTAGTGTAAACAACTTGCCGGCGATACTGCCAGCCAGTGCGCGGTCGCCCAGCGAATAAAAAAGTGTCGGCGCGACTAGCAATCCCACAGCCCACAGACTGCCTATCCATATTGTCAGGGCGATTGCATGCAATCCGTCGGCAATGCTGCGCATGGCTATACGTACTTAACCTCGATGATTTCGAAACTGCGCACGCCGCCAGGGGCCTGCACGTCCGCAATATCACCCTCAGACTTACCGATCAGCGCACGCGCAATCGGCGAGCTGATTGAAATCTTGCCCGCCTTGATATCCGCCTCGTCATCACCAACGATCTGATAAGTTACCGAATCGCCAGTGGTCTGATCCTTAAGCGCAATGGTAGCGCCGAATACACAGCGTCCATCCGCATCCAGCGTCGCCGGATCTATCACCTGGGCGTTGGACAACTTGCTCTCAATCTCTGCAATTCGCCCTTCAATAAAGCTCTGGCGCTCCTTGGCCGCAGCATATTCTGCGTTCTCTGAAAGATCGCCATGCGCCCTCGCTTCAGCGATGGCGGCAATAATTTGCGGTCGGCGTACTGATTTTAGCTCATGCAATTCAGCACGCAGCTTTTCAGAACCCTTGATTGTCAGCGGTATTTTTCCCATGGTGGCCCCCGTATCCCAGTGTAGTCTCAGCGAACCATCTCGGTGATGCGCGCGTGCAAACCCTGCAAATCGTAAGCCTGAAGATCACGCGATTGCTGCATGCCGGTACAGGCCGCACGCGCACCGGCCAGAGTCGTGTACACAGTAATGCGACTCTGCAGTGCGGCACGCCGGATGACGTAGGAATCGCGCACCGCGGCGCGTTTATCCTCGACCGTGTTGACGATCAGCGCAATTTCACCGTTTTTGATCATATCCAGAACATGCGGCCGCCCCTCGGCGACCTTGTTAACCGCCGTGACCGCGATACCCGCCGCTATCAAAGCAGACGCTGTGCCACGCGTGGCGATCAACTGAAATCCGAGCGCGATCAATTCCTGCGCAATAGGTACGACGGCCTGTTTGTCGGGATCGCGCACGCTGACGAATACATTCCCCGAAACAGGCAGACGATCTCCAGCCCCCAGTTGAGACTTGAAAAACGCCTCGCCAAATGTTGCGCCTACCCCCATGACCTCGCCCGTCGACTTCATTTCCGGGCCGAGTATGGTGTCCGCACCGGGGAACTTGATGAAGGGGAATACAGCTTCTTTCACACAGAAATAAGGCGGCACCACCTCATGCAGACGCTTTTGCTCGGCCAGCGAGATGCCAGCCATGCAACGCGCCGCGATCTTTGCCAGGGGCTGTCCGATCGCCTTCGATACAAAAGGCACGGTACGAGAAGCGCGGGGATTAACCTCAAGAACGTAGATGACATCCGCACCACCGGCAGCGGGATTTTTTTGAATCGCAAACTGCACATTCATCAAACCGACCACCTTCAGGGCATGCGCCATGGCAATGGTCTGCCGGCGCAATTCGTCCTGCACGGCGGGTGTCAGACTGAACGGCGGCAGCGAGCACGCCGAATCGCCGGAATGGACGCCCGCCTGTTCGATATGTTCCATGATGCCGCCGATCAAAACATCCTTGCCATCGCAAATCGCGTCGACATCGACCTCGGTCGCATCGTTCAGAAAACGATCCAGCAACACCGGCGAATCATTCGATACCTTGACCGCCTCACGCATATAGCGCTCGAGTTCGCTTTGCTCATGGACGATCTCCATTGCGCGACCACCCAGCACATAGGACGGGCGCACCACCAACGGATAGCCGATTTCCGCCGCCAGTGCCAGCGCCTTTTGACTGCTACGCGCGGTGCGGTTGGGCGGCTGCTTGAGCTTCAACTTGTGCAGCAGTTTCTGGAAACGTTCGCGATCTTCGGCGACATCGATTGAGTCAGGTGAGGTGCCGATAATAGGCACGCCGTTGGCCTCGAGATCACGCGCCAGCTTGAGCGGCGTTTGGCCACCGTATTGCACGATCACTCCGAACGGCTTTTCGACATGCACGATCTCCAGCACGTCCTCAAGCGTCACCGGCTCGAAATACAGACGATCCGAGGTGTCATAGTCGGTAGACACCGTTTCCGGGTTGCAGTTCACCATGATCGTTTCGAAACCGTCCTCGCGCAACGCCAGCGAGGCGTGCACGCAACAGTAGTCGAACTCGATGCCCTGCCCGATGCGGTTGGGTCCGCCGCCAAGCACGATGATTTTTTTGCGATCAGTCGGCTGCGACTCGCACTCTTCCTCATAAGTCGAATACATGTAGGCGGTACGGGTGGAAAATTCGGCAGCACAGGTGTCAACGCGTTTGTAGACTGGGCGTATCCCCATCGCGTGCCGAGAGGAGCGCACCGCCGCTTCCGTGGTCTTTAAAAGATGTGCCAGCCGGCGGTCGGCGAAACCCTTACGCTTTAACATGCGCACGGTCAGCGCATCAAGTTCTTCAAGCTTGCGCGTCTCGAGATCCATTTCGAGATCGACAATTTCCTTGATCTGCGTGAGGAACCAGAGGTCGATTTTCGTCAGCTGATGGACTTCCTCAAGGGTGAATCCATTTTCAAAGGCATCGCCGACATACCAGATGCGCTCAGGCCCCGGCTCGCCGAGTTCCTTCTCGATAATCTCGCGATCGGTGGTTTTCTGGTTGAGGCCGTCGGCACCAACCTCGAGTCCGCGCAAGGCCTTCTGGAATGATTCCTGGAAGGTGCGGCCCATCGCCATCACCTCACCGACCGATTTCATCTGCGTGGTCAGCCGATCATTGGCCTGGGGAAATTTCTCGAAAGCAAACCGCGGTACCTTCGTCACAACATAATCTATGGTCGGCTCAAACGACGCCGGCGTTGCACCACCGGTAATGTCGTTACGCAGCTCGTCGAGCGTGTAACCAATGGCCAATTTTGCTGCCACCTTGGCGATCGGAAAGCCCGTGGCCTTCGAGGCCAGCGCCGATGAACGCGACACGCGCGGGTTCATCTCGATGATCAACATGCGCCCGTCGGCCGGATTGATCGCAAACTGTACGTTCGAGCCGCCAGTATCGATGCCGATCTCGCGCAAACAAGCGATCGAGGCGTCGCGCATGATCTGGTATTCCTTATCGGTCAGCGTCTGCGCCGGCGCCACCGTGATCGAATCCCCCGTGTGCACGCCCATGGGGTCGAGGTTCTCGATCGAACAGATGATGATGCAGTTGTCCTTGCTATCCCGCACCACCTCCATCTCGTATTCTTTCCAGCCGATCACAGATTCTTCGATCAACACTTCCTTGGTCGGCGAGGCGTCAAGTCCGCCACTGCAAATAGCGATAAATTCTTCGCGGTTGTAGGCAATGCCACCGCCATTACCACCCAACGTAAACGACGGCCGGATGATGGTCGGAAAACCCACAACAGCCTGCACCTGCAGCGCCTCTTCCAGGCTGTGTGCAATCGCCGAACGCGCCGAATCAAGCCCGATCTTCTTCATCGCCTGCTTGAACTTCTCACGATCCTCGGCCTTGTCGATCGCCTCTTTTTTCGCGCCGATCATCTCGACGCCATACTTGTCGAGCACGCCATGCTTGGCGAGATCAAGCGCGCAATTCAACGCGGTTTGCCCACCCATAGTCGGCAGCAATGCATCAGGGCGCTCGATTGCGATAACTTTTTCGACCATGCGCCAGGTCACGGGCTCGATATAGGTCGCGTCGGCCATATTCGGATCGGTCATGATAGTGGCCGGATTCGAGTTGACCAGAATGACGCGATAACCCTCTTCGCGCAGCGCCTTGCAGGCCTGCGCGCCGGAGTAATCGAACTCACAGGCCTGACCGATGACGATCGGACCCGCGCCGATGATTAATACACTCTTGATGTCTGTACGTTTTGGCATCTCAGACTGTCGCCTGTTTGTGGTGTTCTTCGATCAAGGCCACGAAGCGGTCAAAGAGATAACCGACATCCTGCGGCCCTGGACTCGCCTCGGGATGCCCTTGAAAACAAAACGCCGGACGGTCGGTGCGGGCAAACCCCTGCAGCGTGCCATCGAAGAGCGATTTGTGTGTGACCCGCGTGTTGGCCGGCAGCGTGCTCGGATCGACGGCAAAACCGTGGTTCTGACTGGTAATCGCCACCCTGCCGCTGTCCAAATCCTGTACTGGATGATTGGCGCCGTGATGACCGAATTTCATTTTCAATGTTTTCGCACCGCTGGCGAGCGCCAGCAGTTGATGACCGAGACAAATACCGAATACCGGCATACCGGTATCGACAATTTCGCGTATCGCCTTGATCGCGTAATCGCAGGGCTCCGGATCACCGGGGCCGTTAGACAAAAAGACGCCGTCGGGTTTGCGCGCCAGGACGTCACTGGCGGGCGTCTGTGCAGGCACCACTTCGATCGCACAGCCCCGCGCAGCCAGCATGCGCAGAATATTGCTCTTGATGCCGAAATCGTAGACGACAACCTTATATTTGGGCTGATCCTGCCTGCCGTAGCCACGCCCCAACGCCCAGGTCGTTTCATTCCACGAATAGGGTGTTTTGCAGCTAACAACCTTGGCTAGATCCATGCCGGCCAGCCCGGGAAACTCAAGGGCCAAACGCAGTGCTTCGGCTTCATCCATGGCGGACAGCTGCTTGCCCGCCATCACGCAACCTTCCTGCGCACCGCTCTCGCGCAAAATACGCGTCAATTTGCGCGTATCGATATCTGCAATGGCGACCACATCATTGGCACGGAGGTAGGCGGAAAAATCCATCGTGTTGCGAAAATTACTCGCAGAGCGCGGCAGATCCCGGATCACCAATCCGGCCGCATACACCTTGCCGGACTCGACATCTTCGGGGTTGGTACCGGTATTTCCGATATGCGGATAGGTCAGCGTGACAATCTGGCGGCAATAGGACGGATCCGTGATGATTTCCTGATAACCGGTCATCGAAGTATTAAAAACCACTTCGCCCACAGAATGACCCGTGGCACCGATGGACATACCGCGGAAAACCGTACCATTTTTGAGAACAAGAATGGCTGGCTCGTGTTGCGGCACTTGAAACTCCCGGAGTAGATATGGAAAGCGGGACAGGTCATGGACCCGTCCCGCTTCGATTTCCCGATTATACGCGAAAGCCTCCCCGCCGACAATCTCGGCGCTGCAAGCGACTACCGTCAAGCGCCTGATTCAGCATCCTAATCAATGGCATCGCTTTCAACCTCCGCGCCGTAAACGGCCCTCTAAAGCCGCGGTGGAAACACCACCAGTGCGTTTGAAGCGCGCGGTTTTAACGCAGCCCCAGGACGTCCTGCATGTCGAACAGCCCGCACCTCTTCTCCGCCAGAAACCAGGCGGCGCGCAAAGCGCCCTGCGCATAGGTGGCGCGACTGCCCGAGCGGACGATAATTTCCACGCGCTCGCCGGGACCGGCAAACATCACGGTATGTTCGCCCACAATGTCACCACCGCGCACCGTGGCAAAGCCAATGGTGGAACTCTTGCGCTCGCCAGTCACCCCTTCCCGGCCATAGACGGCACATTCATCGAGATTGCGGTCGAGCGCTTTGGCGACGATGCCGCCGATATGCAGCGCAGTACCCGAGGGCGCATCCACTTTGTGACGATGATGGGCCTCGATAATTTCGACGTCATAGCCGTCTTTCAAGACACCCGCGGCTATTTCCGAGAGTTTGAAAACCAGATTGGTGCCCACGCTCATATTCGGCGCCATGACGATCCCGATATCCTGCGCCGCCCCGGCAATAGTCTTTTTTTGCGGCTCGCTAAAGCCGGTGGTACCGATCACCAGATTGACGCCGAGCTTACGGCAAGCGGCAAGATGCACCAGCGTTCCCTCGGGGCGCGTAAAATCGATCAGCGCAGAACAACCTGCAATGGCTGCTTCTATATCCGCGCTCACCTGCACGGCAGACGTTGCGCCGATCATTTCACCTGCATTTTTCCCCACACTCGGGCTATCAACCACTTCCAGTGCCCCGCCCAATTCGGTATCTGTGCCCTGCAGCACTGCTTCAAGAAGTGCCCGCCCCATGCGGCCAGAACTGCCCGCCACCGCGATTTTGATTTTTTTCATTCCCCGCTTCCCTAGAAGCCTAATTTATTCAGCATCCGACCGAAAAACCCCGGCTGCGGCGCTTCATTCGCCGCCCCTTTATTGGCGGGATCAGTCTTCTTTGCATCCACAGCTGCGTTTTCTGCAGCCTGCTTCTGCGTTGCCTGGGCTGCTTTATCGCTGCCAGCCACAAACACATCGCCCTCGATGCTGGCCAACTTTTCATCCGCAAAAATAATCGTCACGCGACGGCGCTCCACCGCTTTGCCCTGGCTCTGAAAAGTGGACACATAATCCCAGCGATTGACCCTGAAGGGATCCACCACCAACGGCGAACCCAATACAAACTTCACCTGCGCTGGAGTCATCCCTGCCTTGAGTTTGGACAACATTTCCTGAGTAATGACATTACCCTGCTGGATATCAATTTTGTAGGGACTGATCATCGACGGCAGTTCCGGCGCCTGCTTGCAGCCGCCGCAAAAAACAACCAAGACTGCAACAGACACAGTCACGCCCAGCTTGCTTCGGCGATCGAATTGCATGGCTCGACTTTCCATAACCCGGTTGAAAACGCGGTATCATAACGCAGGCCTGCCAAAGCCGGCTGCCGAAAATCTACCATCAGCCGCTACTTCACTGTGAAACATCAAGGTCTGCTTAAAATGATCGGCGGTGGCGCCGCGCAAAGCGCATATGTCGATAAACTTAAAATCGCCCTAGATATCATCCAGGAAGCAACTCGCGACTGTGAACTCCCCCAGCAGCTTAAAAAACAAGGGCCTCAAAGCCACCCTGCCACGGCTGCGCATTCTCGAACTCTTCGAACGCAGCGACGTGCGCCACCTGTCAGCAGAGGACGTCTATCGCCTGCTGCTGAAAGAGGGCACCGATACGGGCCTCGCCACGGTCTATCGAGTACTCACACAATTTGAACAGGCCGGCCTGCTGGTACGCCATCATTTCGAATCCGACAAAGCGGTTTTTGAACTCAACCAGGGTGGGCACCACGATCACCTTGTCTGCCTGCAGTGCGGCCGCGTGGAGGAGTTCTACGACGAGGCCATTGAGAAACGCCAGACCGCCATTGCGCTCGAACGCGGTTTTGAAATCCGCGAGCACTCCCTGCATCTGTATGTGGATTGCACCAGGAAAAACTGCCCTAACCTGCGCAAGGGCTGAGCCAGCGCCTCACCGACTACGCAGCAACTAGGTCTTGATGTCGAGCATTTCAGCGGCATGCTTGCGCGTGGTTTCAGTAATTTTTACGCCGCCCAACATGCGTGCGATTTCTTCCACGCGCGCCGCATCGTCGAGCAGTGTCACGCGATTGGACACCTTGCCGCCAATCGTCGATTTGCTAACCTGCCACTGCTGATCGCCGGCTGCCGCCACCTGCGGCAAATGCGTCACACACATGACCTGATGCCGGGCACCAAGCTCACGCAACATGCGACCGACGATCTCGGCGACACGGCCGCCAATACCCGCATCGACCTCGTCAAAAATTAGCGTCGGCACCGCCGCCACCTCGCTGGAGGCGGTTTGCAACGCCAGACTGATACGCGAGAGCTCGCCACCGGAGGCCACCTTGGACAACGGTCGGGGCGCGATCCCCTGATGCGCAGACACCATGAACTCGACGTTCTCGAGGCCGTGAGCGCCACCTTCTTCAAGCGGGTTCAGGCCAATTTCAAAAACACCCCCGGCCATCGCCAGCGTCTGCATCGCTGCGGTGACGCGCGCCGCCAGCTTTTTCGCTGCTTTCTTGCGCGCCGCCCCCAGTCGGACAGCCTCGGCGCGGTATGCCGCCTGCGCCGCCCCTACACGCGCACGTACTGCAGCAATATCGCTGCCGGCTTCCAGTTCAGCGAGCCGTTGCTGCGCACGCGCCTGCGCATCAGGCAAGCCTTCGGGC
>CAMDSO010000052.1 GCA_945906935.1 Bordetella parapertussis | reverse complement strand
TAATGTACAGTGACGAGAAATTCCTCGCGCTGGCGGCGGTCGGGGAAGCGCCGCTCCAGTTTGCCCGACATCGCGTTGAGCCAGGCGCGCGCTTCGCCAACGGTGTCAAACGCCAGAAACGGCACCGTCTGATCGCTGACCGCCGAGTGCAGCGCGGCGCGTATGCTGGCTGACAGCGGTTCGTATTTCTGGTTGCCGGCGTGTGCCGGCGCAACGCATATGGCCAGCAGTATTGCGATCAGCCGCCACATACACGGTGGTGAATCAACGCCGCCGCACCCTCGAGCGGAATCGCTTCTGCGGCTTTTTCGCGCCGGCCTTGATATTCAAGCTGGTTTTGCTTTAATCCACGGTCGCCGATTACCACACGGTGTGGCATGCCGGTCAGTTCCATATCGGCAAACATCACGCCTGGCCGCTCGTCGCGGTCGTCGAGCAGCACGTCGAGGCCGAGGGCGGTTAACTCATCGTGCAATTTTTCGGCGGCGGCACGCACCGTTTCGCTCTTGCCGATGCCGATCGGCACAATGGCGACGTCGAAGGGGGCGATCGGGCGCGGCCAGGCGATGCCGCGTTCGTCGTGGTTTTGTTCGATGGCGGCGGCGACGATACGCGTAACGCCGATGCCGTAGCAGCCCATTTCCATCGGTTGTTGGGCGCCTTTTTCATCGAGGTAATGGCATTTCAGCGCCGCCGAGTATTTAGTGCGCAGCTGAAAGATGTGGCCGACTTCGATGCCGCGGCAGAGTTCGAGCACACCCTTGCCATCCGGGCTGGGGTCACCGTTGACGACGTTACGAAAATCGGCGGTCTGCGCGGGCTCTGGCAGATCGCGACCGAAGTTGACGCCGCTCAGGTGGAAATCCTTTTCATTGGCACCACAGACGAAGTCGTGCATGGCGGCGACACTGCGGTCGGCGACCACCGTCACGCCTGCATCAACTTTAACGGGGCCGATATAGCCGGCTTTGCAATGCAAGGTGTCGAAAATTTCTTTCTCGGTGGCGAAGCGGAACGCGCCGAGCAGCTTCTGGGTTTTGATTTCATTTAAATCGTGGTCGCCGCGCAGCAGCACCAGATGGAAGGCCGCTTCGCCAACGACGATAGCCACCGCTTTGACCATGTTGGTCAACGCAATATTGAGCAGGGCGGCAACGTCTTCGCATTTGGTTTTGCCGGGCGTCGATACTTTTTCCATAGCCGCTACGGCGGCACTGCGCGCCGGTGCCGGTGCCAGTGCTTCGGCGAGTTCGACGTTGGCGGCGAAATCGGAGGACGGGCAAAAGGCGATGGCGTCTTCACCCGAATCGGCCAGCACATGGAATTCATGCGAGCCGGTGCCACCGATCGAGCCGGTATCGGCGGCGACGGCGCGGAATTTCAGTCCCAGGCGCGTGAATATGCGCGTGTAGGTGTCGTACATACTCCGGTATTCGCGTTCGAGGTCGACATAACTGGCGTGGAACGAATAACCGTCCTTCATGATGAATTCGCGGCCGCGCATGACGCCGAAACGGGGCCGGCGCTCATCACGAAACTTGCTCTGGATCTGGTAGAAATGCACCGGCAGCTGGCGATAGCTCTTGATTTCATTACGTGCGATATCTGTCACCACTTCTTCCGAGGTCGGCTGGATAACGAAGTCGCGATCGTGACGGTCTTTGAAGCGCAGCAGTTCCGGGCCATAGGCCTGCCAGCGTCCTGATTCCTGCCACAACTCGGCCGGTTGCACGACCGGCATCGACAGCTCGACCGCGCCCGCGCGATTCATTTCCTCGCGCACGATGTTTTCCACTTTGCGCACCACGCGCAGGCCAATCGGCATCAGGCTGTAGATGCCGCTGCCGAGACGTTTGATCAGGCCGGCGCGGATCATCAGTTTGTGGCTGATCAGTTCCGCTTCGGAAGGTGCTTCTTTAAGCGTCGAGAGAAAAAAATTGGATACGCGCATGTCTATCCGAAACCCGCAAAAGTCCTTATTCTACCGAACCAAGGCAATCAACCGGAATATTCCCTCCCAATGAAGTTCATGCAAAGCTGGCGCGTGCGCAAGGCTGAGACCGACAACGAGTCTGTTTACATCAGCGAAAAATTTGGCGTGCGCAGCCTCCACATCGGCAGTGACACTGTGCAAAGCGCGATGCGCATCGCCAAGCCGAACGAGCTTGAGGTCGTCTATACGCGCAGCATGATGGCGTTTTTGCTGTTCAAGCCCGCGCCGGCCAATGTGCTTATGATCGGCCTGGGCGGGGGCTCGCTGACGAAGTTTGTTTATCACTATCTTCCTGCGTCGCGGGTGACGGCGGTGGAGGTCAATGCGCAGGTGGTGGCGATCGCCCGGCAGTTTTTTGTGCTGCCGCCGAATGACGAGCGGTTGAACGTGATGGTTGGCGACGGTGCCGAATATCTGGCGCGCAAGGGTGTGAAGGCTGATGTGCTGGTGGTCGACGGCTATGATGCCGAATCCCAGGTCGAGGCGCTGGCCACCCTGCCTTTTTATCGTGATTGCGCGCGCGTGTTGGGTGAAGACGGTGTGCTGGTCGTCAACCTGTGGGGGGGCGACCGTAACTTTAATGCCTGTGTAGATCGTTTGCGTAGCGCCTTTGAAGGACGCGTGCTGTGCCTGCCCGCGGGCAAACCGGGGAATATCGCCGCGTTCGCCTTCAAGCAGGGGCAGGGCAATCCACAATGGGAGGACCTTGCCCGTCGGGCAAAGGCGCTGACCCCGCATTTCGGGCTGGCCTTCGGGCGTTTTGTCGAGGAATTCAAGGTCATGAATGAGCATACCGACGAGGCGCTGTCGGTCTGACGCAAAGGCGGCTTTCCAAGTGGCTTGAACTGTGAAAAAATTTAGCCAACCATATAGATTCAAGGGTGATTCACATGATTGATCGTGACGGATATCGCCCCAACGTTGGAATTATCATTTGCAACAGGAAAAATGAGGTTTTCTGGGGCAAGCGGGTCCGGCAGCATGCCTGGCAGTTTCCACAGGGCGGTATCGATGCGGGCGAAACACCTGAGACGGCCATGTACCGCGAATTGCACGAAGAGGTCGGATTGCGGCCGCATCACGTTGAGATTCTCGGTCGGACCCGCGACTGGTTGCGCTATGACGTGCCAGAGCAGTGGTTGCGGCGAGACTGGCGGGGTAACTATCGCGGGCAAAAACAGATCTGGTTTTTGCTGCGTCTGGTCGGGCGTGATACGGACGTGCAGTTGCGTGCTTCGGAGAAACCCGAGTTTGATGCCTGGCGTTGGAACGAATATTGGGTGCCGCTCGATTCGGTGGTCCAGTTCAAGCGTGAGGTTTATCAACTGGCGCTGAGCGAACTCGCACGCTTTTTGCGCCGTCCCTCTGAGGAGAAGGACGGGCGCGCTGAGGCGGTTCGATAAGGCGGTTCGTTAAAAGACCGGAAGTGCGTTGACACCTTGTGGGTGGCGTCTTAAACTAAATATACAAATTGGATTAAGTCTAATTTTTGCCCAAGACCGGCGGGCTTGCCGTAGAGCCGGTTAGATGGGTGGTTCGTCCACGTATCGTTTCTGACAGTCAGCCGTTAACAGAGGAGAACACAATGCAGCTCAAAGGCTCACAAACCGAGGGCAACCTCAAAGCCGCATTTGCCGGCGAATCGCAGGCAAACCGCCGTTATCTTTATTTCGCAGCGAAGGCCGACGTTGAAGGCCAGAACGATGTCGCCGCAGTATTCCGTTCGACGGCTGAGGGTGAAACCGGCCATGCGCACGGCCACCTCGAATACCTCGAAGTGGTGGGCGACCCTGCAACCGGTCTGCCGATCGGCAGTTCGCGCAATAACCTGAAAGCAGCTATCGCCGGTGAAACCCATGAGTACACGGATATGTATCCGGGCATGGCGAAGACCGCGCGTGGCGAAGGCTTCGAGGAGATTGCCGACTGGTTTGAGACGCTCGCCAAGGCAGAGCGTTCACACGCCAACCGTTTCCAAAAGTCGCTCGACGCACTGGCTGACTAGGTCTGCGCAAGTCGCGAGGGGTGAAGGCGGGGCATCAGTTCCGGCTTCACCCCTCGTTTTTTCAATTGTTGTTTTCATAGCGAGTCGCGCCCAACCATGACCGCACGCGAAGGCAGTCTTGAAGCCCCCACCCGGCACCCGCTGGATTGGAAGTCGCCGGACTTTTATAACGAGGACAAGCTGCATGCCGAAATGGAGCGGGTCTTTGATATTTGCCACGGTTGCCGGCGTTGCGTCAGTTTGTGCGGATCATTTCCGACCCTGTTTGACCTGATCGACGAAGGCAAGACCGGAGAACTCGACGGTGTCGACAAGAAAGATTTTTCCAAAGTCGTCGACCAGTGCTATTTGTGCGACGTCTGTTATCTGACGAAGTGTCCGTATGTGCCCCCGCACGCATGGAATCTGGATTTCCCCCATTTGATGTTGCGTGCCAAGGCGGTTAAACATCGCAAGGGTGAGGCGCGCTTGCGCGACAAGCTGATGTCTGAAACCGATGCGCTGGGCAAACTTGCATCGATCCCGGTGGTGGTCAAGTTTGTCAACGCCGCGAACCACTCGGCGCCGGTCCGCGCTCTGATGGAAAAAACCCTGGGTGTTGATGCCAAGGCGTGGATTCCATCCTATTCATCGCCGACCTTTCGTGCATCGGCGGGTGAGAGCGCCAGCGTGGCGGCGACTGCCGGCACCCGCGCACCGGGGAAGGTGGCGATCTTCTCGACCTGCTATATCAATTACAACGAACCGGGCATTGGTCATGATTTGACCAAGGTTCTCGATCACAATGAAATCCCCTGGACGCTTGCGCACAAGGAAGCCTGCTGCGGCATGCCCAAGCTCGAGTTGGGCGATCTCGAAGCCGTGGCCGCACTGAAGGAGAAAAACATCCCGCCGCTGGCGAAACTGGCGCGCGAAGGGTATGCGATCATCACGCCGATTCCGTCGTGCACGCTGATGTTCAAGCAGGAACTGCCGTTGATGTTCCCCGAAGATGCCGATGTGAAGGCGGTGCGCGCAGCCATGTACGATCCGTTTGAATACCTGATGTTGCGGCACAAGGACGGGCTGCTGAAGACCGATTTCAAAAATGACCTTGGCAAGGTTTCGTATCACATCGCCTGTCATTTACGGGTGCAGAACATGGGGCAAAAGACCCGTGATGTGCTGCAGCTGGCAGCGAAGGAAAAACTCAACACCATTGAGCGCTGTTCCGGGCATTCCGGCAGCTGGGGTTGCAAGAAGGAATTTCATGCGATGGCGATGAAAATCGGCCGTCCGGTGTTTCGTGCCGCTGGCGAACATCCGGCCGGCGGTGAGGCCGACTGGGTGGCGTCGGATTGCCAGCTGGCCGGTCGTCATATCGAACAAGGTTTGCAGGAGAGTGGCAAGACGGCGGCGCAGCTCGCGCATCCCTTGACGCTGTTGCGCACCGCTTATGGATTGTGAGGCAGAGATGAACAAACTTCAGGCTGGTGATTTGATGACGCTGGAAGCCTATGCGAAGGCGCGCCCGGACATGCGGCAGCGTGTGATCGCGCACAAGAAGAACCGTACCGTTGCACTGGGTGATCACATCACGCTCTTGTTTGAGGATGATCTCACGGTGCGTTACCAGGTGCAGGAAATGCTCCGCGTTGAACGGATCTTCGAAGAGGATGGCATACGTGACGAACTCGATGCCTACAATCCGCTGATTCCAGACGGTAGCAACTGGAAGGTCACGCTGCTAATCGAATACCCGGATGTGGACGAGCGCCGCGTCATGCTGGCGCGCCTTAAAGGAGTCGAGGACCGGGTCTGGGTACAGGTCGATGCGCATGAGAGGGTGTGTGCGATTGCCGACGAGGATCTGGAGCGCGAGAACGACGAGAAGACCTCGTCGGTGCACTTTTTGCGTTTTGAATTGACGCCTCTGATGAAGACGGCGCTGGCCGGCGGTGCACGGCTGGCGATGGGCGTTGATCACGCCGATTATTCAGTGGGTATCGAGGTGACGCCAGAAACCCGTGCGGCGCTGCTGAGGGATCTTGCTCTGTAACGTTCAGGTTTTTCTGTAACGTGGCCCAGATAGGGCATCTGGGCATGACGGCTGGTAACGTTAACGCTGCGCTACAGCACGACAAGATTGTCGCGGTGGATCAGTTCCGGCTCGTCGACATAGCCGAGTTTTTTCTCGATTTCAGACGATGGTGTGCAGACGATACGGCGCGCTTCGCTGGCGCTGTAATTGACCAGTCCGCGGGCGATCTCGCGACCCGATTCGTCACAGCAGCTGACAACTTCGCCGCGTTCAAACTCGCCGCTCACCGCAATCACACCGATCGGCAACAAGCTGCTTTGCATTTCACGCAGCGCCTTGATTGCGCCCGCGTCCAGCGTCAGGCGGCCACGCATCTGCAGATGATCTGCCATCCACTGCTGGCGAGCGGCGAGCGGCGGCGTGGTAGCACGCAGTAGCGTGCCGACATGTTCACCATCAACCAGGCGAACCAATACGTTTTCCTCATGGCCCGAGGCGATGATGGTGTGTGCGCCGCTACGTGCAGCGCGTTTAGCCGCGATGACTTTTGTCAGCATCCCGCCCAATCCGATATCGCTGCCCGCGCCGCCGGCCATTTGTTCGAGTTCCGGGCTGCCGGCGACCGCATCACGGATCAGGGTCGCATCGGGCGTCTTGCGCGGATCCGCTGAATAGAGACCGCTTTGGTCGGTGAGGATGATCAGCGCGTCGGCTTCGACCAGATTGGTTACCAACGCACCGAGGGTGTCGTTGTCGCCGAAACGGATTTCATCGGTCGCCACTGTATCGTTTTCATTGATGATCGGTACCACACCCAGTTCGAGCAGAGTACGCAGGGTCGTGCGTGCATTGATATAGCGTTTGCGGTCGGCAAGGTCTTCGTGCGTGAGCAGCACCTGCGAGGTCAGCAGGCCGTGCTCTCTGAAGCGTGATTCGTAGGCTTCGATCAGACCCATCTGGCCCACTGCCGCAGCCGCTTGCAGTTCATGCACGGCGCTGGGTCTTTTTTTCCAGCCCAGACGTTGCATGCCTTCGGCGATGGCGCCGCTAGAGACCAGAATGACCTCGCGCCCGCGCTTGCGTAGCTCGGCGATTTGAATCACCCAGCGGCTGAGTGCTGCATGATCAAGGCCCTGGCCGCTATTGGTGACCAGGCTACTGCCGACTTTGACGATCAGGCGTTTGGCGTGTGCCAGTTCAGAGGGCATGGAGGGCACGAATTGGGTTTCAGTGTTCATGTTTCCGCAGAAGGCACAGACGCCGAATCCACGGTTTGCTGTAAATGTTCCATGATTGCATAGGTCAGCTCGCGGCAACCTTTGCCGTCAATCGCCGAGATAATAAAGCTTTTGTCCTGCCAGCCAAAATCTGCGAGGAACTGTTTGGCGCGTTCAGCCACTTCCGCCGCGTCGAGCAGGTCAACCTTGTTGAGCACCAGCCAGCGCGGTTTGTCATGCAGCGCTTGATCGTATTTTTGTAGCTCGTTGATGATCGCGCGCGCTTCTTCAACCGGACTCGTGGTCGGATCATACGGCGCAAGGTCAACGATATGCAGCAGCAGTCGGGTGCGGGCGAGGTGACGCAGGAACTGATGGCCAAGCCCTGCGCCTTCCGCGGCGCCTTCGATCAGACCGGGGATGTCGGCGATGACGAAGCTGCGGTTGTCATCCACCCGTACCATGCCCAGATTGGGGTGCAGGGTCGTAAATGGATAATCAGCAACCTTCGGTTTTGCCGCAGACACTGCACGGATGAACGTCGATTTGCCTGCATTCGGCATGCCGAGCAGGCCGACATCGGCGAGTACTTTCAATTCAAGCTTGAGGCGGCGCGAGTCGCCTTCCCCGCCGCGGGTGAATTGCCGCGGTGCGCGGTTGGTGCTGGATTTGAAATTCAGATTGCCACGACCGCCATCGCCGCCTTTGGCGAGCAATTCCATCTGGTCATGTGTGGCAAGATCGGCAACCGGTTCTCCGGTTTCTGCATCGGTGACGACGGTGCCGACCGGTACCCGCAGGATGACGTCCTCAGCAGAGCGACCGTTGCAATCGGCGCCGCGACCCGGCTCACCGTTTTTGGCGCGATGGATACGCTTAAAGCGGTAATCGACAAGGGTGTTGATGTTGCGATCGGCCTGCGCCAAGATGCTGCCGCCGCGACCGCCGTCGCCGCCGTCGGGTCCTCCGCGGGGTACAAATTTTTCGCGGCGGAACGATGCCGAGCCGTCGCCGCCCTTGCCGGCGTGGGTTTCGATGTTCGCTTCGTCGATAAATTTCATGGTGACCCGTTTAAGGCGTTTATAGGCGGCTTGCTAAGGTGGGGGCGGCTTCGATGGATGAAACAAGTGTGGTGCGATTGCATGCACTATCGAGGCAGCGCATTCCTTAAACAAAAAAGGCTCTGTCGCAGGACAGAGCCTTTATCTCCGACAGGTTGCAGTGCCTAGGCCGGCACAACGCTGACGGTTCTTTTGCGGGCAGCGCCCTTGATCGAGAACAATACCTTGCCAGGAGCGGTTGCAAACAGCGTGTGGTCCTTGCCCATACCGACATTGATGCCCGCATGGAACTGGGTGCCGCGCTGACGCACGATGATGTTGCCGGGAATGATGGCTTCGCCGCCGTAAACCTTGACGCCGAGACGTTTTGATTCCGAGTCGCGGCCGTTGCGTGAACTGCCACCTGCTTTTTTATGTGCCATTTGTGAACTCCTGAGTGCTAGGCGGCGATGCCGAGGATTTCTATCTCGGTGTAATTCTGCCGGTGTCCCTGCGATTTACGGTAATGTTTGCGGCGGCGCATTTTGAAAATATGCACCTTGTCGCCACGGCCGTGAGAAATGACTTTTGCTTTGACCGAAACGCCGGTCAGGGTCGGTGTGCCGAGGGTGACGTTTTCGCCATCCGCAACCATCAAAACTTCATCCAGCACGATTTCGCTGCCGACTTCGGCCACGACTGATTCAATTTTAAGTTTTTCGCCCGATGCCACACGATACTGTTTGCCACCGGCTTTGATCACTGCATACATGTTTTTAACCTCATGTCCGGTCAAGTTGCCGGAACTGGAAAGCCGCGCATTATACCCAAGTGCGAATTTTGAGTCAAAACGGAGTAAAATAAAGAACTTCGGCAACCCTTCAACTTTGCACTCAGACATCACCGCAAGCTATTTTAGGCGGTTTTGGCCTCCAACACCGATGTCCATCCCGATTTTAGGCGATTTTCTTGCCGCCGACCTTTTGGCCGTTGATGCCGTGATTCGGCAGCGGCTCAATTCCGATGTGGTTTTGGTGCGCACGGTCGCCGAGCATATTATTGCCGGTGGCGGTAAGCGTCTGCGCCCAATATTGGTGATTTTATCGGCCGGTGCCCTGGGCTACAGTGGCAAACACCACTATCAGCTGGCGGCAGTTGTTGAATTTATTCATACGGCCACTTTGCTGCATGACGATGTGGTGGACGCCTCCGATCTGCGGCGCGGGCAGGCCACCGCCAACGCGCTTTTCGGTAACGCCGCCAGCGTGTTGGTCGGCGATTTCGTCTACTCGCGCGCTTTTCAGATGATGGTAGAGACCGGCAGTATGCGCGTGATGGAAGTGCTGGCTGAGGCCACCAACGTTATCGCCGAAGGCGAGGTTCTGCAGTTGATGAACTGTCATGACCCGGATATCGACGAAAAGAATTATCTGCAGGTGATTCGTTATAAGACGGCCAAGCTTTTTGAGGCGGCGACGCGCATCGGCGCAATTCTCGGCGGTGCTGGCGACGCCGAAGAAGAGGCGATGGCGAGCTACGGCATGCATCTGGGAACGGCGTTTCAGTTGATTGATGACGTGCTGGATTATTCGGGTGACCATAGCAAGACCGGCAAGAACGTGGGTGATGATCTGGCGGAAGGCAAACCCACGCTGCCGCTGTTACACGTGATCAAACACGGTAACGCTGAAGAGCAGGCGCTGGTGCGCGGTGCCATCGAGTATGGCGGGCTGGATGATTTGCCGCGGGTCATGGCCGCTATTGAGCGCACCGGAGCGCTGGCTTACACGCGTCGCCAGGCAGAAGCCGAATCACGGGCGGCCAAAGAAGCGCTGAATAAACTTCCTGATTCTAATCATCGCAATTATTTGCTACAATTAACGGACTTCGCGGTAACGCGGAATTTCTGATTAAGCGCCGCTGCAAGCAAGCCAACACTGGCGGAACGCTCTCTTCAATCGACCTGAATCGGGGTGTAGCTCAGCCTGGTAGAGTACTGCGTTCGGGACGCAGGAGTCGGAGGTTCGAATCCTCTCACCCCGACCATTCAGGTCGAACCATTCAAAAAGATTGCAAGGCTATGCCGGTGACTGTTTGTCGCATGGCGGCTTGCGAGCCTCTTGGCTTTGGCTCGACGCTGTCGGATATCCGGCGCACACTTACGCCCGCGTCGATATTGTGGGCGGTCATCAAGCGGAGTCGATTGTGTCCAAACTGATCATGCTGATTGCGGTTTTTGCAACCGCATGGTGGCTGCTGAAACGTTATCTGCGCGGCTTGCGCGAGGATGCGCCGCCGCCAGTTGTGCCGCCTGAGGACATGGTGTGTTGCGCGCGTTGCGGCATACATTCGCCGCGCAGTGAAAGCGTGTTCCGCGATGATCGGCATTTTTGCGGTACAGAGCACGCGCGCCGCGATGAGTGAAACCATGAGTGCGATGGGCGCACGCCCGGATGGTGAAGGGGCGCAGCTACCTGGTCGGGCCGCCGCTGACGAGTGGCTGGCTTCTGACGCGTATTGGCGTTCCCTGCTCTACTTTAATGCGTATCGCTTCGTGGTTGCGGTGGTGTTGCTCGCTGCATTCCTCGTATTTGGCGACCGCCTGGCGTTTGGCTCTTCCAATAACGCGCTCTATCTTTATTTTAGCGCCGGCTATGTGGTTTTGAGCGCAGTATGGTTTGCACTGATTGCATCGCGCCAGCATTTTCACTGGCAGCTTGGGTTGGAGGTTGGTGCTGATATCCTGATCATTACCGTGTTGATGTACGCGAGCGGCGGCATTGCGAGCGGCCTCGGTTTGCTGCTGCTGTCTGCGCTCGCCGCCGCCGGCTTGATCAGTCGCGGGCGACTGACACTTTTTTATGCGGCGATGGGCAGTATCGCCGTTCTAATCGAGCAAACCGCCGAAGTGCTTGAGTATTCCGCGCCGGTTACCCAGTATGTGCAGGCTGGTTTTCTCAGCATTGGTTATTTTGCCACCGCCTGGGTGGCGCATACCCTGGCCAAATATCTGGTCGCTACTGAACAGCTTGCCGCGCAGCGCGAAATCGACCTGGCCAGCATGGAGGAGGTCAGTCAGTTGGTTATTCAGGATATGGACGATGGCGTTCTGGTGGTCGACGAGCACGGCGTGATCCGGCAATACAATGCGCGGGCTGAGGAAATGCTAGGATCATTGGGCAGGCAGCGTCGCAGTCGCCTGCTCAAGGATTACTCGCCGCTACTCGCCGATCAGCTCGAAAAATGGCGGCATAACATCTCGGACCAATTTAATCAGGATGGCGCGATTGTCCGCCATGAAGCCGTCAGCGCACGTTTTGTACCGGTGGGGGTGAGCCGCCGGCTGGGGGCGGTTATATTCCTTGAGGATCTCACGCGACTCGAGACGCAAGCGCGGCAAATGAAGCTGGCGGCGCTGGGGCGACTGACTGCCAATATCGCCCATGAAATCCGTAATCCGCTGTCGTCGATTAGTCATGCCTCGGAACTCCTGCAGGAGGAGCCTTCGGTCAATGCAACCGTCAGGCGCCTGCTGACAATCATTCATGACAATACGCAGCGCCTCGACCGCATGATCAATGATGTGCTCAAACTCAACCGGAGCGACCGTGCCCATCGTGAGATTTTTCCCCTGGGTGATTTTCTGATGTCTTTTATCGAGCAGTTTTGTCAGATCGAGAAGTTGCCGAAAGACGTGATGACGCTGGAATTGGCGGCCAGTCCGAATATCGCCTTCGATCAGAGTCATCTCAACCAGATCATGTGGAATTTATGCCGGAATGCCGTGCGGCATTGCCGGCGTGAAAAGGGCAGCATACGCATTGCCGTCGACCTGATCGGTTCCGGAGATATTGTAAAATTGGACGTCGTCGATGACGGCCCGGGGGTGCCGACGGCAGTGCGTAACCAGCTCTTTGAGCCGTTTTTCACGACTGTGAGTAATGGCACGGGACTCGGCCTTTATATTGCACGGGAAGTCTGCGCAGCCAATGATGCAACCCTTAATTTTATCGAAACGCCTGGCGGCGCACAGTTCACAGTGCAGTGTCGTGGGGCCTAGAAAAACATGAGCAGGGTTTTGATCGTCGACGACGAGGCGGACATCCGGGAATTGCTTGGTATAACCCTCGCCCGCATGGGGCTTGAGTGCGACTGCGCGGCCAATGAGTTTGAGGCCGTGCAGTTACTGCAAAAAAACACGTATGAGTTGTGCCTGACCGACATGCGTCTGCCCGATGGCGACGGCTTGCACCTGCTCGAGCATATCAATGCACAGTATGGCTCGATTCCGGTGGCGGTGATCACCGCTTATGGCAGCACCGAAAACGCGGTGGCGGCGCTCAAGGCGGGGGCGTTTGATTATCTGTCGAAGCCAGTGTCACTCAATCAATTGCGGTCGCTGGTGCGTTCGGCGTTGAAATTGTCGGGACCAAATTCCGCGCGTAAGGGCGACGAACAGTCGCCCCTCGCGCTGCCCGTGTTGGTTGGCGATTCAGCCGTCATGCAGCAGACACGCCAGATGATCGTGCGCTTGTCGCGCAGTCAGGCGCCGGTGCATGTCAGTGGTGAATCGGGGTGTGGTAAGGAGCTCGCTGCGCGGTTGATACACCTGACCGGTTCGCGGCGCGACGCGCCGTTTGTGCCAGTGAATTGCGGCGCCATTCCGGAAAATCTCATGGAGAGCGAATTTTTCGGTTATCGCAAGGGTGCTTTTACCGGTGCCGAGCAGGACAAGGACGGTTTTTTTCAGGCCGCCAATGGCGGCACGCTGTTTCTGGACGAAGTGGCCGATCTGCCGATCCAAATGCAGGTCAAGTTGTTGCGCGCGATCCAGGAAAAGAAGGTGCGCAAGGTCGGGGCCACTGGCGAGGAAAATGTTGATGTGCGTATCATTAGCGCCACGCATCATCATCTCGGTGACGCGGTGCGTGATGGCAAATTCAGGCAGGATCTCTATTACCGTCTGAACGTGATTGAATTACGGATGCCGTCGCTGCGCGAGATGCCGGAGGATATTGCCTTGCTTGCAAGGGATATCTTGCGACGCAATGCTGGCGGCGAAGGGGTGGTTCTGGCGCCGGAGGCGCTCGATGCGCTGGCGGCCTACTCATTCCCGGGGAATGTGCGGGAGCTTGAAAATATTCTCGAGCGGGCGCTGGCGTTGAGTGCTGGTCAGAGGATTGATGTGGAGGCGCTCCAGTTACCGGTGCTAACACTACGCAGCGACGCGCCGCCCGCAGCGGGGCTCGCCGGTCTGTACCTGCAGGAGCATCTCGATCAGGTGGAAAAAACGGCCATACTTGAGGCGCTCGACAAGACCCGCTTTAATCGTACCGCTGCGGCCAAGTTGCTGGGAATTACTTTCCGTGCCCTGCGCTATCGGATGGAAAGGCTGGGCATCAATTAACGAGCGACTGGCAATGCTGCCGGTTGCAGGCTGTGCCGCGCGATTTTGGATCCTATGAGATTTTCCATTGATGAGGCGGGTGAGGCGGCCGGTGTGACGCGAATGGCCTCGCCCAATTGCGATGCGCGTGAGGGGACGGCAACCGTTTCTTTGCTGGTGGTGCATAACATCAGTCTGCCGCCGGGCGCATTCGGTGGCGATGCCGTCATCGCGTTATTTACCAATACGCTTGATACCGCCGCCCATCCCTATTACGCGCAACTGGTCGGCCTGAAGGTGTCGGCGCACTTTCTGATTCGTCGTGACGGGGCCGTGATCCAGTTTGTATCGACCGCGCAGCGTGCCTGGCACGCCGGTGTGTCGGTCTGGCGGGGGCGCAGCCGTTGCAATGATTTTTCTGTCGGCGTTGAGCTGGAGGGGGCGGATGATTGCGCGTTTGATGATGCGCAATACACGGCGCTGGCGGATTTGACGCAGGCCTTGCGCGCGCGTTATCCGATTGCCGACATTGTCGGGCACGCCGACATTGCGCCGGGGCGCAAGACCGATCCCGGACCTTTTTTCGATTGGTCGCGCTACCGGCGCCTTACCGGCTTCTAAAACGCGCCGTGTCGAGCGGTGGATCGAGGCATCGCGGCATCGGGCTGCCAGGGGAGGTGGGGGCTGTTTTACAAGGGTTTTTTGCTCAGTCGGTTTTAGCCTCGCCCGTGTCCTGCGTCTTCGATAGACCCACCGTTTGCCCGCCCGGTAGCGCGGCTTTGTGCTGCAAGACATAGCTTTTTTAAGTAGATTTTTCCTTTTTGTAACAAATAAATCCGCGCTCTTTTGCAAATCTGCTTGAGACTTTGAAAAAAGTTTCAAAAGCTATTGCACAGAAAATATCGCGCTACTAGAATTGGTATAGTTTCGCCCCCGCGGCACAAGATGTAGTGGTAGCCGGTCCGATGCTGGGAGAGGCGTCGTGCCGCAAAAACATAAAGAAATGAAAGATTAAGGAGATTTTCCATGCAGGTTTCCAACCAAACCGTCGCCGCTGCATCCGCCGCCTCGTTTGTTGCCGATGAGCCGGCCGACGTCAGCGCCGCACGCTACAGTCAATGCAAGATCATCCGCCGCAATGGCGCGGTGGTCGGCTTTGAGCCGTCGAAAATCGCCATCGCAGTGACCAAGGCGTTTCTCGCCGTCAACGGTGGACAAGGCGCGGCGTCCGCGCGTGTCCGCGAGCTGGTTGCGCGGTTGACGGAAACGGTGGTCTCGGCGCTGATGCGCCGGCAGCCCAACGGCGGCACTTTTCACATCGAGGATATTCAGGATCAGGTCGAGCTTGCGCTGATGCGTTCGGGCGAGCATGAGGTGGCCCGAGCCTATGTTTTGTATCGCGAGCAGCGCACGCAAGAGCGCGCCAAGCAGCGTGAAACCCAGGCGCAAACGACCGTCCCGCGTCCGGTCATTAATGTGACCGAGAACGGTAAGACGCGTCCTCTTGATATGGTGCGTCTGACCGTGCTGGTGCGTGAGGCCTGCGAGGATCTTGGGCAGGCCGTCGACCCGGAGAAAATCCTGCAGGCGACGCTCAAGGATATTTATGAGGGTATTCCGGTTGATGAAGTGCGCAAATCACTCATTCTGTCGTCGCGTGCGTTGATCGAAAAAGATCCGGCCTATAGCTATGTGACCGCGCGCCTGCTGCTCAATACGCTGCGCCTGGAAACGGTTGGCGAAGAGGTGACGCAGGCCGAAATGAAGACCCTCTACGTGGAGGTTTTTCCAAAGCTGATCCGGCGCGGCATCGAGGCTGAGCTGCTCGACGAGCGCATTGCTTCGTTTGATTTGCAAAGGTTAGGCGCAGCGCTCGACGCGCGGCGTGATTTCCAGTTCGGCTACCTCGGCCTGCAAATTCTCTACGATCGTTACTTCCTGCACGTGCGCGGCGAACGCATCGAGCTGCCGCAGACCTTCTTTATGCGCGTCGCCATGGGCCTCGCCCTGAATGAGCCGGAGGCGCAGCGCGAAGCGCGCGCCATCGAGTTCTACAATGCGCTCTCGTCATTTGATGTCATGAGTTCGACGCCGACACTGTTCAACTCGGCAACCCGCCGTTCGCAGCTGGCCAGTTGCTATCTGACGACGGTAGCCGACGATCTCGACGGTATTTACGAGGCGATCAAAGAAAACGCGATGCTGCAGAAATACGCCGGCGGCATCGGCAACGATTGGACGCCGGTGCGTGCGCTGGGCGCCCACATCAAGGGCACCAACGGAAAATCACAGGGTGTGGTGCCGTTCCTGAAGGTGGTTAACGATACGGCGGTGGCGGTGAATCAGGGTGGCAAGCGCAAGGGCGCGGTCTGCTCCTATCTGGAAACCTGGCACCTCGATATCGAGGAATTTCTCGAGCTGCGCAAGAACACCGGCGATGACCGGCGTCGCACCCATGACATGAATACGGCAAACTGGATTCCCGACCTCTTCATGAAGCGCGTCATGAACAACGGCGAATGGACGCTGTTCTCGCCCTCTGACGTGCCGGACCTGCACGAGAAGTTCGGTCGTGCCTTTGAGACGGCTTATGTCGGATACGAAGAAAAAGCCGCCAAAGGCGCGATACCGCTGTCCAAGAAGGTGCCGGCGGCGCAACTCTGGCGCAAGATGCTGACGATGTTGTTTGAGACGGGGCACCCGTGGATTACCTTCAAGGATCCATGCAACATCCGCTCGCCGCAAAACCACGTTGGCGTCGTGCACAGCTCGAACCTGTGCACCGAAATCACGCTTAACACCAATGAAGACGAGATCGCGGTGTGCAACCTGGCCTCGGTCAACATGCCGGCGCACCTCGATACCGCCACTGGCCAGCTCGACATGGAAAAGCTCAAGCGCACGATCGGCACCGCCATGCGCATGCTCGACAATGTCATCGACCTCAATTACTACTCGGTGAACAAGGCGCGCAACTCGAACTTCAAGCACCGTCCGGTCGGCCTCGGCATCATGGGGTTCCAGGACTGCCTGCACATGCTGCGCATTCCGTATGCATCCAAAGAGGCGATCGAATTCTCAGACCGCTCGATGGAAGCCATCGCCTACTGTGCCTACTGGGCGTCAACCAACGTCGCCGAAGAGCGCGGCCCGTATGCCACGTTCAAGGGGTCGTTGTGGGATCGCGGTATTTTCCCGCACGAGTCGTTGAAGCTGCTCGCCGAGGAGCGTGGCGGTTTTGTCGAAACCGATATGTCCTCGACCATGGACTGGGAGGCCTTGCGCGCGCGTATTCATCAGGTCGGCATGCGTAACTCCAACTGTATCGCCATTGCGCCGACGGCCACCATTGCCAATATCACCGGTCTCTCGCAGTGTATCGAGCCAACCTATCAGAATCTTTACGTCAAATCGAACCTCTCCGGTGAGTTCACCATCACCAATGAGTTTCTGGTTAACGATCTCAAACGGCTCAACCTGTGGGATGAGGTGATGATCTCGGATCTCAAGTATTTTGATGGTTCGCTGGCGAAGATCGATCGTATGCCCGCCGAGATACGCAGACTTTATGCCACGGCGTTTGAGATGGACCCGTCCTGGCTGGTGGAGTGCGCGGCACGGCGTCAGAAGTGGATAGACCAGTCGCAGTCGCTCAATATTTATATGGCGGGTGCCTCGGGCAAGAAACTCGACGAGACCTACAAGCTGGCGTGGTTGCGTGGCCTGAAGACCACTTATTACCTGCGCACCATGGGTGCCACACATGCCGAGAAATCCACCGTGAAATCGGGGGCGCTGAACGCAGTGCCGAGTGACGGCGGGATCTCCGCAGCACCGGCATCAGACGCGCAGTTTTGTTCAATCGACAACCCGGAGTGCGAGGCCTGCCAGTAAGGGCGGCACCGGAGTTGCATGCAATTAGAAGTTATGGGGAAAGCGATAGCGTCGAGGCGGCACACCGGGTAACGGTAGGCCGCATCGATCGGCGCTTGCAGGGCGTCCGCCAAAAAATCAATCAAGGGGAATCACATGTTGCAATTTGAAGATAGCGCAGAGCAACGGCACTCGACCGGCGTGCCTGGCCTGCAGGATCCTGCGGCCGTCATGGCGGGGGCCGAGGCGGCTGCCGAAATGCGCCGCGTCAACGTCGCCGACAAGCGCATCATCAACGGTCAGACCGACGTCAACCAGCTGGTGCCGTTCAAATACAAATGGGCCTGGGAAAAATATCTCTCGGCTTGTGCGAACCACTGGATGCCGCAGGAAATCCAGATGGCGCGCGACATCGCCTTGTGGAAAGACCCAAACGGCCTTACCGAGGACGAGCGCCGCATCATTACGCGTAACCTCGGCTTCTTTGTCACCGCCGACTCACTCGCCGCCAACAATATCGTGCTGGGCACCTACCGCCATATCACGGCGCCGGAGTGCCGCCAGTATTTGCTGCGTCAGGCGTTTGAAGAAGCGATACATACGCACGCCTATCAGTACATCGTCGAAAGTCTGGGGTTGGACGAGGGTGAGGTATTCAACGCGTATCACGAAATTCCATCGATTCGGGCCAAGGACGAGTTCCTGATCCCGTTCATCGACACGCTGACCAATCCGATGTTCAAGACTGGCACGCCGGAAACCGACCAGCAGTTGCTGAAGGGCCTGATTGTTTTCTCCTGCGTCATGGAGGGGCTGTTCTTCTATGTCGGCTTCACGCAGATTCTGGCGATGGGTCGGCAGAACAAGATGACCGGGGCGGCCGAGCAGTACCAGTACATCCTGCGCGATGAATCGATGCACTGCAATTTCGGCATCGATCTCGTCAACCAGATCAAGATGGAAAATCCGCATCTGTGGACAGCTGAATTCCGCGAGGAAATGCGCGGCATATTTACCCAGGCCGTCGAGCTCGAATACCGTTATGCCGAAGACACCATGCCGCGTGGCGTGCTTGGCCTCAATGCGCCGATGTTCAAGGAGTATCTGCGCTACATCGCCAACCGGCGTTGCCAGCAGATCGGTCTTGATGTGCTCTTCGAGGGCGCGATCAACCCGTTCCCGTGGATGTCGGAAATGATCGACCTCAAGAAAGAACGTAACTTTTTTGAAACGCGCGTTATTGAATACCAAACCGGAGGTGCGCTCAGTTGGGATTAAGCCTGCTTGCGAAAAGGTATCCTCGAAACTGGCGTCGCATGCACGCCGTGACCGAATGCCGTGCTGAGGAGAACTATACGCTGTGGTTGCGTTTCAACGACGGTCTCGAGGGACGCGTTTATCTCGGTGATATCGTGCACACCCAGTATTTCCGCATGCTCTGCGATATCGACACCTTCAACCGGGTCGCGGTTGATCCGATTGAAAATACGGTGATCTGGGAAGGTGGTATCAAGCTTGATCCCGAGGTGTTGTATCGCGATCTGGCCAGCAAGGCGCAATCAGCCCCGCACTGAATCATTCTGGTTGCACGGGCGGTTACCGTAAGGCGTGGCTGTCTTGGTCGTATCCGCAGCCCTTGGGGTTGCGGTGTTGTCGACACTAAGAGGAGTATCGTTCATGGCGAAAAAATCCAAGGCTGTAAAGAAAACGGCCCAGAAAACGGCGAAAAAAGCGGTTGCCAAAGTAGTCAAGAAATCGGTTAAAAAATCGGTCAAGAAAGCGGCCAAGAAAGTAGTCAAGAAATCAGCAACGGAAAAGGTCGTTAAAAAAACGATTGTGCGCAAGTCCGCACCCAGCAAAAAAACACCCGCCAAGGTCGTCAAAAAAGCTAAAAAATCTGGCGTTAAAAAAGCTGCTGCGGTACGTAAAGCAGCTGCTCCGCGTAAACCCACTGCGAAAAAAGCACCGCTGAAAAAAGCTGCGCCTGTGCGTAAACCGGCCGTAAAAAAACCGGCCGTAAAAAAACTAGCAGCGCCTAAAGCCAGTACGAAAAAAGTGGTGAAGACGCCGCCTGTTCCGAGCGTGCCAGCGCCGATTTCGATTCCGGGCGCATGGCCTTTCCCGATGGCGGCACACGCCTGATATTTCCCCGGGGGGGGGCTGCGTGTGGTTATGATACGAAACAGCGGGGCTTGTTTACGCTGCGGAGATTCCAGGTGAATCGTGAAAAATTTTCGCGCTGCCTGGCGCCGACCACCCGGCGCATGGCCTTGCGTGTCGCGCTAGTGGTCGGCACGGTGCTCAACCTGATCAATCACTTCGATGTATTGTTGGGCGCGGCGCTGACGACGACGACCCTCGTGCAGATCGCTCTAACCTATGTCGTGCCGTATTGTGTTTCAACCCACGGTCAGGTGTGGGGGCGCCCCGGCTGAGCATCATGGCCGCTGCAGCCGACGCTTACTCCGCGCGTGCCCCCAAACTATTGACGATACGGGCCCGCTTGGCGGTTTCTTCCCGAATATAGTTTGCAAATTGCTCGGGCGAGTTACTCATCGCGTCTATGCTTTGTGCGGCGAGTTGTTGTTTGACGTCGGCAGCGCAGTCACCCGGTTTATTTCCGTGTTGAGCTTGACGATGATTTCGCGCGGTGTGCCGGCTGGTGCGACAAAGCCGAGCCAGGTTGCCGCCTCGAATTCCTGGAGGCCTGATGCGGCGACCGTCGGCAGGTCGGGCAGTGCGGGCAGGCGTGTCGAGGCGGTAACCGCCAGCGCGCGCAGCCGGCCATTCTTCACCTCAGGCATTGCAGTGGCGCCGATGCCGAACATCATTTCAAATCGTCCACCAAGCAGGTCGAAGGTGACCTGCGGGCTGCCTTTATACGGGATATGGTTCAACTTGATGCCGGTCATGTCGTTGACCATTTCCGCCGCCAGATGCGGCAGCGTACCGATGCCGCTGGAGCCGAAGCTCATTTGACCGGGTTTTGATTTGGCGAGTTTGATCAGGTCGGCGACGTCGCGCACCGCTACCGACGGATGCGCGACCAATATGTTGGGCGAAGAAACGCCCGGCGCGATGGCCGTAAAGTCTCGTGTGAAATCGAACGGCAGCTTCGTGTAGAGCGATGCGTTGATGGCATTGGCGATGGTGCCAATGAACCACGTGTGGCGGCCCGCGGCTGATTTGGCGACGAGACCGGCGGCGATACTGCTGCCCGCGCCTGGACGATTATCAACGGGGAATTGCTGGCCGAGTGCGTCACCGAGCTTTTGTGCAATGACGCGCGCCATGATGTCGGCAGCCGAGGCCGGCGGCAAGCCGACGAGCACTTTGACCGGTTTTTGCGGATAGGGGCTGCGGGTTGCGCCGCGCTGTTCATGCATCAGGTACAGGCGATTGCCGCTGCAACGCCGGTCGCCATGGATTGCGTGAGATGCTTGCTGGGCTCCTGTGGGCATGGCGCAGGGGCATGCTTAACGTTTTTTCGCGGGCAGTCTAATATACGGTGATCTCGCCACTCGTGGCGCGGTCACCGGAGACGCCATGGAGCGCAAACGCATGAGTGCCAGCAATATCCGCGCAGTCGGTTTTGATTCGCGCAACCGCCTACTTGAAATCGAATTCAGCAACGGCAGCATCGTTCAATATTCGGGCGTTTCCGACGAAGTGCACCGACGCTTCGTCAACGCACCGTCCCCCGGCAGTTATTTCCAGGACAACATCGAGGAGAATTTCACCGCCAAGCGGGTGCGTGGATAGCGCGCAGCGCTTATTCGGTCCGTATCCCGGCGTCGCGGATGAGCTTGCCCCAGCGGGTGTATTCGCTGCGCAGAAAGTCCGCCGCCTGTGCTGGTGTGCCAGTGGTCGGTTCGCCACCCACCGCCAGCAGACGCTCACGGGTTTCCGGCATCAACATGACCTTGCTGACTTCGCTGTTGAGGCGGTCGACGATTTCACGCGGCATCCCGGCGGGCCCCAGCAACACATACCAGTTGATCGCCAGCAGTTGCGGCAGGCCTGCCTCGGCCGAGGTCGGCACTTGCGGCACCGAGGTTACCCGCTTGCCGTCGAGAATGGCCAGACCGCGCATCTTGCCCTCGTTGATATAGGACGCGGACGCCGCCGACATGGTGGCAAAGACGATATCGACCTCGCCGCTCATGGCGCCGATCAGACCGAGGGTGCCGCCCTTGTAGGGCACATGCACGATACTGGTTTTGGTTAGCGACTTCAGCAGTTCACCGGCCAGATGCGGTGTTGAGCCGATGCCGCCCGAGGCATACGACAACTTGTTCGGATGGGCGCGCGCGAGCTGGATCAATTCACGCAGGGTTTTTGCCGGCACCGAAGGATGGGACACCAGCAACGAAGGAATCGAGCCGCACAGCATGACCGGCGTGAAGTCGCGGATCGGGTCGTAATTGACCTTCGCATAGAGCGTCGGATTGATGACAAAAGGCGGCGGTGCCATCAGCAATGCATAGCCGTCAGGCGCGGCGCGTGCGATCGCCTCGAAGGCGATATTGCCGCCGGCGCCGGTACGTGGCTCGGGCAGGATCTGCTGGCCGAGGGATGGCGCCAGTTTGAGCGCCAGCCAGCGCGTGAGGAGGTCGGTGCCGCCGGTCGCGAACGGCATGGCGATGCGGATTGGTTTGGCCGGGTAGTTCTGTGCGCCTGCATGAGTGGCTGCCAGCGCCAACGTCATGCCTGCAATTAATGCGTAGCTGCGTGGCAAAGCGGTCTCCCTGCGCGTGGCGCGTTATTCACTCTTGATGCCGCCGTCGCGAATGACGCGACCCCAGCGTTCATATTCGCTGCGCAGGAAATCGGCGGTTTGTTCCGGTGTGGCGGTGGCCGGTTCACCACCCATCGCCGCCAGTCGTTCGCGCGTGTCGGTCAGCGCCATGGCTTTCACCGACTCCGCGTTGAGGCGCTCGATGATCGCGCGCGGCGTTGCCGCCGGCGCCAGCAACATATACCAGTTTACCGCCACCAGTTGCGGCAAACCGGATTCAGCGGTGGTAGGCACCTGCGGCAATGAAGCGACACGTTTGCTGTCGAGCACGGCCAGCGGCCGCACGCGGTTTTCTTTGGCGTAAGGCACCACGCTCGAACCGGCGACGATGACGATATCGACTTCACCGCTCATCGCGCCGACGAGACCGATAGTCGCGCTTTTGTAGGGTACGTGCAGGATGCTGGTTTTGGTCAAAGCCTTCATCAACTCGGCGGCGAGTTGATTGACCGAACCGACACCACCCGAGCCATAGGTGAGTTTCCCCGGCTGGTTCTTGGCGATCTGCACGAGTTCGCGCAATGATTTGGCCGGCACCGATGGATGCACTACCAGCACATTGGGAATCGAACCGAGTAAAGCCACCGCGGTGAAATCGCGCAACGGATCAAAGCCCGCCTTGGCGTTGAGCAGTGGATTGATTACCACTGGCGGGGCCGCCATCAACAGCGTGTAACCGTCGGCGGCGGCCTTGATCACCGCTTCATGCGCGATATTGCCTCCAGCGCCGAGGCGTGGATCGGGCACCACTTGCTGGCCGAGCGCGGCTGATAATTTGAGTGCAATCAGGCGGCCGACGACATCGGTGCCGCCGGCGAACGGCAGCACCAGACGCAGCGGCTTGGAGGGGAAGTTCTGTGCCTGTGCTGGCACCGCCGCCGTCGCCAATGCTAATGCTAATGCCACCGCCACCGCCACCGCGAGCGTCACGGCATAGGTGGTGGCAGAGGAGGGCGCCCTGCGAGCGATAGCGTGCGTCATCATCGGGTTTCGCCTTCGACCATCGCCCAGACGCGGCGGAACGGGCCGCGGCTCTTCAGCAGTTCGCCCATCGCATCCTTGGCCAGTTTGTCGTTGATCCAGACCGGTTTCCCCATCGAGCAGGCGAGATAGGCGCGATGCGCGTTTTCTTCGATGAAGAAGGCGGCGGTCACCGCCTCTTCAACGCTGCCGCCGGTGACTACCACGCCGTGCGCCTGCAACAGCGCGGCGCGATGCGAACCGAGCGTCTTTGCCAGCAGTTCGCCGCGCGGCTGGTTTTGCACCAGACGCGGGTCGGGATAAATCGGCACGCCGTCGGCGAACAGGGTGCCCATGATATGAATGGGACGGTATTTGATCGTGCTCGTTGAGAACGCGGTGGCGTGCATGCCGTGATAATGAATGATGCTGCAGACATCGGGACGCGCGCGGAAAATTTCCGAGTGGATCGGATACTCGCCGGGAATATCACCACGGCCGGCCAGTTTGTGGCCCTCGAGATCGACGGTCAACAGATCGCTCGACGACGCCTTGAGGCCCAGCGAATGACGCGTCAGCAAAAAAGTTTTCGACCCCGGCAGACGGCCGCTGATGTGGCCGAAGCCCTCGATGAAGCCGCGCTGGTAGAGAAACTGCCAGCCCTTGAGCATTTTGCTGCGGAGTTCTTTTTCATCGGCATTCATCATGGCATGGACCTTATCGGGTGGAGGCGGCTTAAGCCGCGCTTAATCACAGATGGCTACACCGGGCGGTGTTTGCGGCCGCGGCAGGAAACCGAATTTTGCCGCAACGTCGCTTGCTGCGATAGCGTGCAGAGGTGTGCAAGTACCGGCATGGTTGAGGCAAAGATCAGCGTTGCCGCCGGCTTGCAGGATCTCGAGGCGTGCGGCGATGTTATTTTCATCGAGCGCAGTGCCGCCGGCATCCGTGAAGCGTTCGAGCAGCAGGTCTAAATTACGGTCGTCGAGCATACCAATGCCGTATTCAGTCTCGAGCAGAATCACGCCGGCACCATCGATCCACGCCGAGGCTATGCGGGCGACCGCCGCGCCGGTGTGCGCTTCGATGTGTAGTGCGGCGCCGGGTTGGGCCTGCCAGACGATGCGGTAGACGTAGGGGGTGTATTCGAGCGTGACCAACACGCGCTGCGGGCCGTTTTGAAAAAACCAGCGACCCTCGCTGTCGTGTTCGTAATTGCGGTTGATGAAAGTGGCAATCTGGCTATTGCTGACGACGTCGCCCTTGAGGCGCCATTGACCGCGCCGGTCGAGCGTCAGCCAGCCATAGACGTTGGGAACCTCGGGCCATTTGGCCATTGCCTGTTTGACGATATCGTCCATGGAAAACTCAGCATGCAAAAATAATTGCCACACCGTTCATGCGCATCGCAGCGCCTCTCGAACCGGCGCTGCGGTGCGCCCCGGTTGATGCCGCTGCTAATGCAGCCGGGATCAGTGCAGGTGGCGGTTACGCGGATGCGGCGAAAGCGCAGGCGCGGCGGAAACTTCTTTATCGGAGGCCGGGCGACTTTTCCACTCGTCGTCAAACATTTGGTTGACGATGCCGACCACCTGGTCGACGCGGCTCTTGTCAAAATGCGCTGACAACAGTCCGACGAGGTCTTCCTCGACGCACTGACGGCGGATTTCATGGATCGCCTCGGCGCTCGGGCCGATGAAGACCTGCTGGAATTCTTCCTTGCCGCTGTCCTGATAGCAGGTGACGGTGACTTCGGAGGCGTAGTCCGTCAGCGGGCCGAGTGCGGTGAAGGCTTCTTTCAGACGGTGCTGGAAGCTGCGGCCGACCTCGCCGGTCCAGCACATATCGAGCGCCTGCTCTTTCGGGTCGAACTGTATGCCCGTCTCCTCGCGCTCGATGCTCTGCACCTTGGTGATGGAATCAACTTCGAGGTAGTCAAGCCACGGACGCAGGGCGTCTTCGATCTGGCTTATTTGCACGCCCTTGCACAGGAATGCAGTGCCGTGAACGTGAACTTCCATGCGCATGTTGGTCTCCATCGAAACGGCTCCGGCCCTGACGGGCGGCTTTTAGGGGCGCGAAGCATAGCACATCGGGGCGGCGCCCCCCCTGCGAAGGGGGCACAAGTTGTAGCGCCATGCGCTTGTTGCGTTCACGGCCGGCGCCCACAAAGACGGCGAATTTGGCCGCCCTTTAAGACCTCCGTTTAAGACCTCCGTTCTCGCTGCGTCGCTTAGTCTGTCAGTTCGCCCAGCAACCCGGCCGCCGTACGTTCGCAGATTTGCGTTCGTTCGCCGGCCGTCAGGCGCGGGATCGCTGCAATTGAAGCGAGCAGATTTTCCGGCCCCATGTCGAAGGGGTGATCGGTACCGATCACCACGCGGTCGGCGCCGACTTTATCGATCAGATAACGCGCGGCCTCGGCGTCGTGCGTCAAGGCGTCGAAATAAAAGCGCCGCAAGAGGTCGGCCGGCGATGTCGTCGAATCACGCCGCGTGCCCGGGCGCAGCTTGTGGCCGTGCGCAAGCCGGCCGATCTGGAAGGGAATATAGCCACCGCCGTGCGAGAGCACGATTTTCAGGGTTTTCAATTCATCGAGCGCGCCACTGAACATCAGGTGCGCAACCATCAGCGTGGTATCGAACGGAAAGCCGAGCAGATTATAAAAATCATAGTCGTCCATGCCGCCCTCGGCGCTGCACTGATAGGGATGCGTAAAAACGAAGCAGCCGAGTTGTTCGATGGTACGCAGCACCGGACGGAATTGTTTCTCCGCCAGTTGCGCGCCGTTGATGCTGGTGGCGAGTTCGACCGCTTTGAAACCATATTCACGCACGACGCGTTCGAGTTCGGCGATCGCTGCGTCCGGGTGTTGCATCGGCAGAAAGGCCATGCCGCGCAGACGCGCCGGATGTTCATTAACGATCTGTGCGATGCCGTCGTTGATGTGGCTCGCTGCTGCCACCGCCGCCCCGGTCTCAAGGTGATGCAGGAATACCGGTGGGGCTGCCGATAACGCGGCGATCTCGATGCCCATGGTATCCATCGCCGCCAGCTTAGCCTCGGCGTCGTAGAAAACCGGCCGCAGCTCGGAGAAGCGGCCGCGCCGTTCATAAAATATTTTGCCGTCCCGGTCTTCAATCCGCATACCGTAGCGCGCGGGTTCGGCGCGCAGCGCATCGACGAAGGTCAAAGGAATGACATGGTTGTGCAGATCGATGATGCGCGGTGCGGTCATGTTGAGAAAACTCCCCAGTTGGCGTTGCAGCGGTGTTGTGGTTTGTGTTTGCCGATTATAAATGCCGCGGTTAACACTGATTTCAGTGCGACTACTGTGGTCGTCGTTGTTCGCCGCGATTTGTCGCTATGTATGCATCGTTGCTCGTCGCCGATAAATTGCGTGGCCTCCGCCATGCAAGGGGCGCGCCCGTAGCATAATGCACGCTGCGCCGCTTGTCCGGCGCGCGACGGTGCTTGTGAGTGCCGTCATCAACAGGGAGGAATGATTCATGTCTGCAGGCAGACTGGCGGGATCGGTGGCGATTGTCACCGGTGCGAGCGCTGGAATTGGCGAGACGACCGCCATTACATTTGCACGCGAGGGCGCGAAGGTCGCCATCGTTGCGCGCAATCAAACCGAGTTGCAGCGTGTTGCCGGCATCATTACCGCGGCCGGTGGTGAAGCGCTGGTGGTGAAGGCGGATGTCACCGTGACCGCCGAGGTCGAGGCCATGGTCAAGACGGTGATGGCGCAGTGGGGGCGTATTGATATTCTGGTCAACGGTGTCGGCGGCTGGACCCGGCTGGCGCCGCTCACCGACATTCCCGACGAGGAATGGGATGGCACGCTGACCCTGAATCTGACCTCGACCTTTCGCTGCACGCGCGCGGTGGCCAAAATCATGATTGCGCAGAAGAGCGGTCGCATCATCAATATGGCTTCGCAGAGTGGTGTCGGGCCGAACACCGGCACCGGCTCGAATATTCCCTACGCCTGTTCGAAAGCGGCTGTCATCGCGCTGACCAAACATCTGGCCAAACAACTCGGGCCCGATGGCATCACCGTCAACACGGTCTCGCCGGGGACTACGTTAACGGCGCGCGTGGCCGGTGTGTGGGATGTGCCGACGCAGCAGAAAAAAGCCGCCGGTAACGCGCTACGCTGTTTGGTCGAGCCGCAGGATTCCGCTGATGCCTGTTTGTTTCTTGCGTCCAGCGAGGCGCGGCACATTACCGGCCTTAATATGAATGTGAATGCGGGTTCGGCGATGGTGTAGTCGGGTCGCAGGTATATCCTGCGTTGTGTAACGTGGCCAATTTGATCGGATCAGGACAATGGGTTTGACCGCAATCGAAAAAATACTCGCCCGCACCTCTGGCAAGGACGTTGTGCGGCCAGGCGAGGTGGCGATCTGCAAACCGGATATGGTCCTGCATATCGATCTGCCGATGGCAATCGAGGGTGCTTGGTACCAGCCGAAGAAGATTTTTGATGTTGATCGCGTGGCGATGATTTTTGATCATGCGGTGCCGTCGCCGACCATCAAGGACGCCTCGGCGATGGCTGAAGGGCGGCGCATGGCACGCGAGTTCGGCTTGAAGCATGTCTATGACGTCGGCCGTCATGGCATCGCACACGTAGTGGCTGCCGAGAACGGACTGGCGCGGCCGGGCGAACTGCTTGTCTGCGCCGACTCGCATACCTGTGCGTCGGGCGGCTTGAATTGCGCCGGCCGCGGTGCCGGCATCCCCGATACGCTGCAGGCGATGACCAAGGGCATCGTCTGGTATCCGGTAACGCCGACCATCCGCTACGAATTCACCGGTGCGATGAATCCGATGGTCTGTGGCAAAGATGT
>CAMDSO010000051.1 GCA_945906935.1 Bordetella parapertussis | reverse complement strand
ATCGTCAATCAGCTCGCGGCCTGTTTATTTGCCGCCGGCTACACTACGGATATGAATCAGGCCAAGGCGATCGTCGCGGTGGAGACCGGTAGCCTCGCCGTAGCCTGAAGCGCTTTTTAAGGCCGCGCAATGACGCTGAAGGTGATGATTGTTGACGATGTGATGGAGCGCGCCGAGGTGCTGCAGCAGGCCTTGCTGCGCGCCGGCCACGCAGTCGTTGCCTATCTGCCGTCGACCTTCGATTTGCACCGCCAGGTTGCTGCGCTCAAACCCGATATTGTCATCATCGACACTGATTCGCCCGATCGCGATACGCTGGAAAATCTCATCGTGCTGACGCGTGACGATCCGCGCCCAATCGTCATGTTCACCCATGATGGCGAAGGCGAAAAAATTCGTGCGGCAACCCAGGCCGGGGTCAGTGCTTATGTGGTCGATGGCATGGATGGCGCGCGCATCGGACCGATCATCGATGCTGCGGTAGCGCGTTTTGAGCAGTATCACGCGCTCAAACGCGAATTCGAAGAAATCGAAGAGAAGTATGCGGATCGCAAAGTGATCGAGCGCGCCAAGGGCCTGCTCATGAAGAGTCGTGGTTACTCCGAAGACGAGGCCTATCGCGCCTTGCGCAAGCGCGCGATGGAAAACAATTCGCGGCTGGTCGAAGTGGCGCGCCAGTTACTTGCAGTGGCTGATCTGATCGCCTGACCGGCAGTTGCTTGCGCGCGTCGTGCGCGCACCCCGTTTCAAGGCACAAGCGGCGATTGGTGCACTGCAGCAGTGCATAAGCGCAGGCTTACTTATATAACGTTATTCTCATTTAACGCTATATAAATCAGATACCTATACTTAAATCCCGTTGCTGGCACAGCGCTTGCTAAACATCTGTCATAGCGCACTGCGTCCAATGGCGGGCCGGTGCTGGTAACGGACAACGGCGTCCTGTTCCTGCGGCAATTTTGCTGCTGGAGCGGACGCCGTTTTATTTTGGGTTGCTGTTTGACCTGACGTTGCAGAACGTATTTTTTTACAGGAGTGAATCATGAGCGACGGAGCAAACCATGAAATCAAAACCGGCATATCAACCGAGGTTGCAGTCAATGCAGATAGCGAGCGGCGCGAATTTCTGCGTCGTGGCAGCCTGCTGACAGGGGCGGCCATCATGAGTCTTGTGCCTGATGCGATCCGCAGTGGAGCCTGGGCTGCGGGTTCCGACGCGCCGGAGAAAACCGAGGTGAAGATCGGTTTCATCCCGCTCACCGATTGTTCGAGCGTGGTGATGGCCTCGGTCATGGAGTTCGACAAAAAATACGGCATCAAGATCGTGCCGACCAAAGAAGCTTCATGGGCCTCGGTGCGCGACAAGCTCGTCAACGGCGAACTCGATGCGGCGCATGTGCTCTATGGCCTGATCTACGGCGTGCAGATGGGCATCGGCGGGCCGAAGAAAGACATGGCCGTGCTGATGAACCTCAATCACAACGGTCAGGCGATCACGCTCTCGAAGAAACTCAATGAAAAAGGCGTCAAGGACGGCGCTACGCTGAAGGCGCTGATGGACAAGGAAAAGCGCGAATACACCTTTGCGCAAACCTTCCCGACCGGCACCCACGCGATGTGGCTGTACTACTGGCTGGCGGCCAACGGTATCAATCCGTTCGCTGACGCGAAAACAATCACGGTGCCGCCACCGCAAATGGTCGCCAATATGCGCGTCGGCAACATGGACGGCTATTGCGTGGGCGAACCCTGGAACAACCGCGCGATCGTCGACGGCATTGGTTTCACCGCCGAAACCACACAGGCGATCTGGAAGGATCATCCGGAAAAAACGCTGGGCACCACCGATGAATGGGTGAAGAAATACCCGAACACCGCGCGCGCCATGACCGCCGCGATACTCGAAGCCGGACGCTGGATTGATTCATCGCTGTCGAATCGCCAGAAGACCGCACAAACGGTAGCCGACAAGTCCTATGTGAACACGGATTCCGAGGTGATTCTCGCGCGCATGCTGGGGCGTTACGACAACGGGATCGGCAAGAAGTGGGACGAGCCCGATTACATGAAGTTCTACAACGAGGGCACGGTCAACTATCCCTACCTTTCCGACGGCATGTGGTTTCTCACCCAGCATCGTCGCTGGGGGCTGCTGAAAGAAGACCCGGATTATCTGGCCGTCGCGAAAAAGGTCAACCGCATCGAGCTCTACAAACAGGCGGCGACGGCGGCGAAAGTGCCGTTACCGAAATCGGATTTGCGTACCTCCAAGTTGATCGACGGTGTGGTCTGGGACGGCAAGGATCCGAAGAAATACGCGAGCAGTTTCAAAATCAAGGCGGGCTGAAATGACGGCAACGATATTGAAACACGAGAAGTTCGACGCGGTGCCACCGCTCGCTACTGGTGCAGCCAGGGTGCCGGCGGTGGCGGCGGTGCCAGTTGCGCCGGCGGCGCCCGCGGCGAGTGACGCCGCGCCGCCGGCACGTCGGCACGTGCCGCTGGTGGAAAAATACGGCGACGCAATCGCCAGCTTTTTTCGTGACGCAATTCCGGTGTTCTTTGGTCTGGCGATGTTCGTTGCCATCTGGGCGATGTTGTCGGCGCACAGCACGCTGCCCGGTCCGCTGAAAACCCTGCAGTCGGCAATCGTCATCTTTAGTGATCCGTTCTACCGCAAGGGGCCCAACGATCAGGGCATCGGTTGGAACATCCTGATGTCGCTCGGCCGCGTTGGTATCGGCTTCGGCATGGCGGCGCTGATCGGCATACCGCTGGGTTTCATGATCGGGCGCTTCCACTTTCTCGCGCGCATGACCTCGCCCATCATCAGCCTGCTGCGTCCGGTGTCACCGCTGGCGTGGCTGCCGATCGGTTTGCTGGTGTTCAAGGCGGCCAATCCGGCGGCGATCTGGGTGATCTTCATCTCCAGCATCTGGCCGATGATCGTTAACACAGCAGTCGGCGTGCGCGAGGTGCCGCAGGATTATCTGAACGTCGCCAAGGTGCTGAATCTCTCGGAGTGGAAGGTCTTCACGCGCATCCTGTTTCCTGCCGCGCTGCCTTTCGTCTTGACCGGGATACGCCTGTCGATCGGTGTGGCCTGGCTGGTGATTGTCGCCGCAGAAATGCTCACTGGTGGGGTGGGCATCGGCTTCTGGGTGTGGGACGAGTGGAACAACCTGAACGTTGAACACATCATCATCGCGATCTTCGTGGTTGGCATTGTTGGCCTGCTACTCGAACAGATGCTGATGTTGATCGCGCGTCGCTTCGAATACCGCTAACCGGGAGCTGCCATGGAAAAATTCGTATTGGTCGAGAACATCGGCATGAGCTTCAAAACACCGCGTGGTACTTTTGTCGCCCTCAAGGACATCAACCTCTCCATCGGCGAGGGCGAGTTCGTGACCTTGATCGGTCACTCGGGTTGCGGCAAATCCACTTTGCTCAATCTCGTTGCCGGACTGACGGAGCCGACCGCCGGCGTGTTGATCTGCGCCGGGCGCGAAATCGCCGGCCCCGGCCCGGATCGCGGGGTGGTGTTTCAGAACCACTCGCTGCTGCCGTGGCTGACCTGCGCGGAGAACATCTATCTGGCGGTGGAGCGCGTCTTCGGTGCCAGCGAGAACCGCGCCCAGTTGAAGGCGCGCACCCTGAAGGCGCTTGATCTGGTACAGCTCGGGCATGCCGCCGACAAACGGCCGAATGAAAGGTCCGGCGGCATGAAGCAGCGGGTTGGTATCGCCCGCGCGTTGTCGATCGAGCCCAAGGTCTTGCTGCTCGACGAACCCTTCGGCGCGCTCGACGCCTTGACCCGCGCCCATCTGCAGGACGAATTGCTGAAGATCGTCGCCAAGACCAGGAGCACGGTGTTGATGGTCACGCATGATGTCGATGAGGCGGTGTTGTTGTCGGATCGCATCGTCATGATGACTAACGGTCCGGCGGCAACCATCGGCGATATCGTCAGCGTTGATCTCGCGCGTCCGCGCGACCGCCTGGCGCTGGTCAAGGACGCCGGCTATCACCAGTTACGCGGCCGTGTGCTGGAGTTCCTGTATCAGAAACAACTGCGCCCGGCGGCGTGATGCAAAGGTGAAGACGATGAAACGTCTGGCGGGCAGGGTGTGTTTGATCGGTGCCGGACCGGGGGACCCGGAGCTGCTGACCTTGAAGGCGGTGCGTGCGTTGGCGGCGGCTGATGTCGTTTTGATCGATGATCTGGTCGACCGTCGTGTGCTGGAACATGCGCCGCAGGCGCGCGTCATCGCCGTTGGCAAGCGCGGCGGCTGCAAATCAACGCCGCAAGCATTCATTGAAAAACTGATGGTGCGACTGGCGCGCCGCGGTGCCGTTGTAGCGCGCGTCAAGGGCGGTGACCCCTTCGTCTTTGGACGCGGCGGCGAAGAAGTGCTGGCGCTGGCGGCGGCCGGTATCGAGTGCAGCGTGATCCCCGGGATTACCGCTGGCGTCGGCGTGCCGGCCTCACTCGGCATTCCAGTCACGCATCGTGATCTGGCGCGCGGCGTGACCTTTGTGACCGCACATGCGCGTGACGGCGGCGCTCCAGATTGGGCGGCGCTGGCGCGCACCGGTACCACGCTGGTGATTTACATGGGCATGCAGCGCATTGCCGCGATTACTGCCGCGCTGGTGGAGGCGGGAATGGCGGCGACGCCGGCGGCGGTGATTGAACACGGCACCACGGTGCGCGAGCGCAGCGTCACGGGATGCGTCGAAAACATCGCGGCAAAGGCTGCAGCTGCCGGGCTGGGCAGCCCGGCATTGATCGTGATTGGCGCGGTGGTGGATCTGGCCGCGCAACAGGCGCAGCCCTTGCCATTGCGGCGGTCGGCTTAGTAACGCAGGGAGAAAGCACAATGAAAAAACTAAAACTGGTGATGGTCGGCAATGGCATGGCGGGTGTGCGCGCCCTTGAGGAACTATTGAAGATCGCCCCCGACCTCTACGACATCACGGTGTTCGGTGCCGAGCCGCATGCCAATTACAACCGTATCCTGCTCTCACCGGTGTTGGCGGGCGAGATGACGTTGCAGGACATCATGTTGAACGATGTCGACTGGTATGCGAGCAACCATATCACGCTGCATCTAAACAAGAAGATCGAGAAGATCGATCGCGTGGCACGCAAGGTGGTCGCCGCCGACAATACAGAGGCGCCGTACGACCGCCTGTTGCTGGCCACCGGTTCGAATCCTTTCATCCTGCCGGTGCCCGGCGCAACACTCGACGGTGTGATCAGTTATCGCGATATCCAGGACACCAACGCGATGATCGAGGCGGCAGAAAAATATCAGAATGCGGTGGTGATCGGCGGCGGTCTGCTCGGTCTCGAAGCGGCCAACGGTCTCAAATTGCGCGGCATGAATGTCATGGTGGTGCACCTGATGGACTGGTTGATGGAGCGCCAGCTCGATCGCACGGCGGCCGGCATGTTGCAGAAAACACTCGAAGCCAAGGGGCTCGCTTTCAAACTCAAAACGCAGACGGCAGAAATCGTCGGTAGCGAAGACGCTGGCAAGGCGGGGCGTGTCACGGCGGTGCGTTTCAAGGATGGTGCTGAGGTGCCAGCCGATCTGGTGGTGATGGCAGTCGGCATTCGCCCGAACTTCGATCTGGCGGCGGCGGCGGGGTTGTATTGCAACCGTGGCGTGGTGGTGAACGATACCATGCAAACCTATGATCCGCGTATCTATGCGGTTGGCGAATGCGTTGCGCATCGCGGCATCGCCTACGGGCTGGTGGCGCCGCTCTTTGATATGGCCAAGGTCTGCGCCAATCATCTCGCCAACTTCGGCATCGGCCGCTATCAGGGCTCGACGCTGTCGACCAAACTCAAGGTGACCGGTGTCGATTTGTTCTCCGCCGGGGATTTTAGCGGCGGCGAGGATACCGAGGAAATTCTGTTTAACGATGCGATCGGCGGGGTCTACAAAAAGCTGGTCCTGCGCGACAACAAGCTCATCGGTTGTGTGCTCTATGGCGACACCGTCGACGGCGGCTGGTATTTCCAGATGCTGCGCGATCGTCAGGACGTGCACGAGATCCGTGATCATTTGATGTTCGGGCAGTCGAATCTCGGCAACAGCGGTCACCTTGGCCAGAACAAGGCTGCGGCGATGTCCGATGAGATGGAAGTTTGCGGTTGCAACGGCGTGTGCAAGGGCACTATCGTTAAATCGATCAAGGAAAAAGGCCTGTTTACGCTGGATGATGTGCGCAAACACACTAAGGCATCGAGCTCCTGCGGTTCGTGCACGGGCCTCGTCGAGCAGATACTGTCTTCGACGGTGGGTGGCGCCTATCAGCCGGCGGCGGCGAAAAACAAGCCGGTGTGTGCATGCACCGAACACACCCACGAAGAAGTACGCCGCGTGATTCGTGAACAGCATTTATTGACGATCGTCAATGTCATGCGCTTTATGGAATGGGCGACCCCCAACGGCTGCGCGAGCTGCCGTCCGGCGCTCAACTACTATGTGCTGTCGACCTGGCCGCATGAAGCGCAGGATGATCCGCAATCGCGTTTTATCAATGAACGCGCGCACGCCAATATCCAGAAGGACGGCACGTACTCGGTGATTCCGCGCATGTGGGGGGGCAGCACCAGTGCGGCTGAATTGCGGCGCATTGCCGACGTCGTTGATAAATACAAGATACCTTCGGTTAAGGTCACCGGTGGCCAGCGCATTGATCTGCTCGGCGTGAAGAAGGAGGACCTGCCCGCGGTCTGGCGCGATCTTGATATGCCGTCGGGGCATGCTTACGCCAAGGCCTTGCGCACAGTGAAGACCTGCGTCGGTTCCGAATGGTGCCGCTTCGGCGTGCAGGATTCGACCAACATGGGCATCGATCTTGAGAAGGATTTGTGGCGTATGTACGCGCCGCACAAGGTCAAGCTTGCGGTATCGGGCTGCCCGCGTAACTGTGCCGAGGCGACGATCAAGGACGTCGGTGTGATCGGTGTTGAGTCGGGCTGGGAGATTTATGTTGCGGGCAACGGTGGTATCAAGGCCGAGGTTGCGCAGTTTTTGTGCAAGGTCAAAACGCGTGACGAGGTGCTGGAATACGCCGGTGCCTTCCTGCAGCTGTATCGTGAAGAGGCGCGTTATCTCGACCGCAGCGTGCATTACGTGGCGCGCGTTGGTCTTGATTACATTAAGAGCCACATTGTCGAAGATGCCGAGAAGCGTCGTGCGCTGTATGCGCGTTTGCGTTTCGCACTGCAGGGCGAACCCGATCCGTGGCGCGAGCGCTTTGAAGGTGTCGGTAAGCGCGAATTTGAATTGCTGGAGGTCTGATGAGTGCGGTCATGAATGCAAGCAAAGCGGTCTGGACGCGCGTTTGTCTGCTCGAGGACATTCCGCAGTTGGGTGCACGCGTGGTTAAAAGCGCGCACGGCAATATCGCGGTGTTTCGTAACGCCGAGGACGAAGTCTTCGCGCTGCTCGATAAATGTCCGCACAAGGGCGGGCCGCTGTCGCAGGGCATCGTCTTCGGTCGCAAAGTCGCCTGCCCGCTGCACAACTGGAACATTGGCCTCGACGATGGCCAGGCGGTGGCGCCCGATCATGGTTGTGCGCGTAGCTTCCCCGTCAGGCTGGAGGCGGGTGAGGTGTTTCTTGACCTGACCTAGTCGACGTTGTCAGATCGAATACCACTCATCAATACGCTGAGATGCGCCCTGTATTCATGTCCTTTGTATCTGGACAAGTAGACGCGGCCTCCTGTATATAATGGCGGCGATGCCGGCCTTAATCGGTGCTACTAGGTCGATTGGGGTTCGATGAAGCAGGATCGCTGCGTTTTCTTAATACACCGGACGGGGGCCAGGTGTAACGCTGGTATCGAAAAGCCGCTTTCACTTTCAGAATCCCGGTGTTAGCCGGGGTCAACATTTTTTTCAGGAGAAACAGCATGGCACATCAACTTCCCGCACTGCCCTACGCAATGGAGGCATTGCAGCCGCATATTTCGAAAGAAACGCTGGAGTTCCACTACGGCAAACATCACCAGTCCTATGTCAACAACCTGAACGATCTGGTCAAGGGCGGCGAGTTTGAAAACGCCTCGCTCGAGGATATCGTCAAGACATCCTCCGGCCCGTTGTTCAACAACGCAGCGCAAATCTGGAACCACACCTTCTACTGGAATTCGCTCTCGCCCAACGGTGGCGCGCCGGCCGGTGCACTGGCTGCTGCGATCGACAAAAAATGGGGTTCCTTTGACGCGTTCAAAGAGGCATTCGCCAAATCGGCCGCCGGCAATTTCGGTTCAGGCTGGACCTGGCTGGTGAAAAAAGCCGATGGCTCGCTCGATATCGTCAATACCAGCAATGCCGCCACGCCGCTGACCGGCGCTGACAAAGCGCTGCTGACCTGTGACGTCTGGGAGCACGCTTATTACATCGACTACCGCAATCGTCGTCCGGATTACCTCAAGGCGTTCTGGAGTCTTGCCAACTGGACGTTTGCGGCTGATAATTTCGCGTAGTAGCAACAGGCAGTTCACGGTTGTCCAACATAAAACTATAAAGGAGGATTCATGGGAGCCATTTTTCAATCGCTTGGAAAAACAATCATCGCTGGTGTTGTCTTGGTGGTCGTCATGCTGGTTGTCGTAGGCGGCGTTTACAGCGATGCCGGTGCAAGACTTGGTGATCATGTGTGGTGGGCCTTTGTCATGCGCTGGCTGCATGTCGTATCTGGCGTGATGTGGGTCGGGCTCCTGTGGTACTTCAACTTTGTGCAAACGCCGTCCATGCCGAAAATCCCGGATGAGCAGAAACCCGCGGTCAGCAAGGTGATCGCGCCGACGGCGTTGTTTTGGTTTCGCTGGGCGGCTTTGGCCACCGTCGTAACCGGCCTGATGGTGGCCGGCATGAACGGTTATTTGGTTAACGCGCTGACGCTGACCAAGGGCCATCATGCAATCGGTATCGGTATGTGGATTGCGTTGGTGATGGCCTACAATGTCTGGTTCATCATCTGGCCGAACCAGAAGAAGGCGCTGGGCATTGTTACCGTGTCGGCGGAAGAGAAAGCGGCTGCCGCCAAACTGGCTGGGATGACATCACGTATCAATACGATGCTGTCGATCCCGATGCTGTTCTGCATGGTGGCGCAGCAGAACGCCGGCTTCTAGCGGTTATGTTGGATCCCGCCTCGTGCGGGAGAAACAAAAAAGCGCACGGGTGTTCCCCGTGCGCTTTTTTATTGGCTGCGCCTAAAAGTTGCGCTAATGCGCCGGCGGTGCTTTTTCGATGCCCTCGACCTTGGCGCCCGCCTTGATGCCGTGTTTGGCGAACCAGCCCTGATTCATTTCCAGTGCATAGCGCGCCGGCCGTGTCGATGGATGCGGGTCGGTGGTCAGCGGTTTCATGTCGTCGATGTTGATGATCACGCCGGCGTCATCGAGAAACGCAATCGACAGCGGCACATGCGTGTTCATCATCCAGAAACTCAGCGGCGCCGTAGACGGGAAGACAAACAGCATACCGCGGTTTTCCGGCAGCATGCGCCGGTGCATGAGGCCGGTGGTGCGCGAGTTGTCGGTGGCGGCCACTTCGGCAATCAAGGGTTTTTTATTGATGCTTAATGACACCTCAGGTAGCGCTGCGGCGTCGGCTGCGATGACCGATCCTGCAGGTAGCAGTAGTGCGATGACGAGTGAGAAGAGCAGGTTTTTCATGGGGGCTGTTCAGTAAGGTCAAATGTGTGAGTTCTTCAGGCCGGCAGTGAGACGGCCAGCCAGTCGGCGATGGCGTGCAAGATGGCCTCGACGTCGCCGACCGCCGGCAGCACATTGAGTTCAACGCCGGCATGCGCGGCGCGTATCGTATCGAGCAGTTTCGGCAGGTCGTTACGCAAATGGCCGCCCTGCGCCATGAATAACGGCGCGATGGTAATGCGACGGTGACCCTTGGCAACGAGGGCGGCGATGGCGTCGGCTAGTACCGGTTGCATGAGTTCAAGGAAGGCCAGTTCGACTACCGCGTCGCTGCGCCGCGCGCGTAACATCGACTGAATACGTTGGAAGGGTTCGGCCCAGCGCGGATCGCGCGCGCCATGCGCAAATAAAACGAGGGCGGGTGCTGTGGTGTCTGACATGATCAAAGCCGCTCCGCTCAATGCTTGCCGGTGCTGCCAAAGCCGCCGGCACCGCGTGTGCTGGCGTCGAAATCGTCGACCACGTTGAATTCGACCTGCGCCACTGGCACCACCACCAGCTGGGCGAGGCGTTCCATCGGATTGAGGACGAAGGCCGTGCTGCCGCGGTTCCAGGTTGAGATGAAGATCTGCCCCTGGTAATCGGAGTCGATCAGGCCGACCAGATTGCCGAGGACGATGCCATGTTTGTGCCCAAGGCCCGAGCGCGGCAGGATGATGGCCGCGTAGCCCGGATCATTCAGATGAATCGCAATGCCGGTGGGCACCAGTTCGGTCTGCCCGGGGGCCAGCGTGATGGCGTTATCGATGCAGGCGCGCAGGTCGAGGCCGGCGGAACCGGGGGTGGCGTATTGCGGCAGTTGTTCGCGCAGGCGCGGGTCAAGAATTTTGACGTCGAGTTTTTTCACGATGTAATCAATTCACAGAGTTTCTATGGGTCTGCGCAGCATTAATACGCGTGGCGTCGCAGCCCGTTAAAAATGATTTGGAAAACTACTTGCCGGATTTTTTCCGGCGCGTCACCAGCGTGGCAATATGCGCGACGATTTGTCGTGCCACCTCGGTTTTCGGTGCACGCGACAGTTGGTGCAGCCCACCGTCGTCAAGCAGTGTGACTTCATTGTCATCGGCGCCGATGGCGTGTTGCGCGAGGTTGGCTACCATCAGGTCGACTTTTTTGCGCCGCCGCTTGGCATCGGCAAACTCGGTCAGCTTCTGGCTCTCGGCGGCAAACCCAACCGTGAACGGCGCTTTCGGTTGTGCCGCCACCCAGGCGAGGATGTCCGGGTTCTGCACCAAACGCAAAGGCATGTCGCTGGTAGTTTTTTTGATTTTCTGCGTGCTGAGTGTTTCCGGCCGGTAGTCGGCGACCGCCGCCACACCGATGAAAATATCCGTACCCTTGAGATGTTTCTTCACTGCGGCAAACATTTCTGCGGCGCTGTCGATGTGTTCGACGTGCGCGCTTGACGGCGGCTCAAGATGCACGGGGCCCGAGACCAGGGTCACCGTTGCGCCGGCATTGAGCGCGGCGCGGGCGATGGCGTAACCCATCTTGCCGGAGCTGCGATTGGTGATGCCGCGCACCGGGTCGAGCGCCTCGAAGGTCGGGCCGGCGGTGATCAACACTTTCTTACCCGCGAGCAGTTTGGGCGCGAGCTGTGATTCGATTTCAGCCACAATCTCCGCCGGTTCGAGCATGCGTCCGAGACCGACTTCGCCGCAGGCCTGACCGCCGCTGGCCGGCCCGAGGATGGCCACACCGTCTGCAGCGAGTTGGGCGATGTTGCGTTGGGTGGCTTTGTTCTCCCACATCTGGCGGTTCATCGCGGGGGCCACCATCAACGGACATTCGCGCGCCAGACACAGCGTTGAGAGCAGATCACCGGCCAGACCGTGGGCGACGCTGGCGAGAAAATCCGCCGTCGCCGGGGCGATCACAATGGCGTCGGCGCCGCGCGAGAGGGCGATATGCGCCATGCCGTCGGTGACGCGGCCGTCCCACATATCGGTGAACACCGGTTTGCCCGAGAGCGCCTGAAAAGTGGCCGGCGTGATAAAGCCGCAGGCGGCTGCCGTCATCACCACTTGCACGTCGACGCCGTCCTTCACCAGCAAGCGCACCAGCTCCGCTGACTTATAGGCCGCGATGCCGCCGGTGATGCCCAGAACGATCCGTTTGCTGCGCGTTTGTGCCATACGAAGTAGCCATTCAAGCGGGATGGGCACCAAGTGTAAACCAATTGAAGCATGCACAAAACCACGGTGGCGGGCGTGTTGCACAGGCCAAAACCGCGCGCGTCCAGCACTAGGCCCTAGGGCTGACGGCGTGCTGCGGGCGGGTAGCGTTAATCACGCTGTAGGTCACAACTATGGAGGCGTGATGAAAATCAACCAATGGCTGCCTGACGAGCGTCCGCGCGAGAAATTGCTGGCGCGCGGCGCGGCATCACTCTCGGATGCGGAATTACTGGCGATCTTTTTGCGGATCGGTGTCCGCGGAAAATCCGCGGTCGAACTCGCCCGCGAGCTGTTGCGTGAATTCGGTTCATTCTCCGCGTTGTGGACGGCGAGCGAGCAAGAGTTGAGCCGCCTGCATGGCATGGGGCCGGCCAAGTGCGCGCAATTGCAGGCGGCCACCGAGATGGCACGCCGCGCTCTGCATGAAAAAATTTCACGCGGCAATGTGCTCAATTCACCGGCTGCGGTGCGCGATTATCTGCGTCTGAAAATGCAGTCGCTACCGCATGAGGTTTTCATGGCGCTGTTTCTCGATGCGCAAAACCGCGTGATTACGATCGAGGAACTGTTTCGCGGCACGCTGACGCAAACCAGCGTCTACCCACGCGAGGTGGTCAAGCGCGCGTTGCATCACAACGCGGGTGGCGTGATCCTCGCGCACAACCATCCGTCGGGTGTGGCCGAACCGAGCCACGCTGATGAAACGCTGACACAGGCCCTAAGACAGGCGCTGGCGCTGGTGGATATCCGCGTGCTCGATCACTTCATTGTGGCGGGAAGTGCGGTGCTATCGTTTGCGGAGCGGGGGTTGTTGTGAGTGGGGCGGAAGGCGTATCGGAACAGATCGGACAGGCCATCCTCGTCTTACGCGGACAGCGCGTAATGCTCGATGCCGATCTCGCCAGACTTTACTGCGTACAGACGAAAGTCTTGCTGCAGGCGGTGAAACGCAATTCCGAACGTTTTCCGCCAGACTTTATGTTCGTGTTGCATAAGCAGGAGTTTACAGACTTGAGGTCACAATTTGTGACCTCAAGTTGGGGTGGGCGTCGCAGTGTGCCCTACGTGTTTACTGAGCAAGGTGTCGCCATGCTGTCCAGCGTCCTTAAAAGCGAGTGGGCGATCGCCGTCAACATCGAAATCATGCGTGAGTTTGTGCGATTGCGGCGTTTACTCGCATCGAATAAAGAACTGGCCCGCCGACTCGACGAGCTAGAGGCAACAACGGACACACGGTTTCAACAGGTCTTCGAGGCGATCAGGCAGTTGATGACGCCACCCGAGCGGCCCAAACGGCCAATCGGATTTATCGTGGCAGATGAGAGGGCAGGAAACGCTGAGTGAAGCAGAAAAAAATGTGATTGGAGTAACTTTTCTGCCGTGCCCAAAAGTTCTGGTAATTCCACGTTTTTCGCGCTGAATATTGCACTTATAGCTGCTCGCGATCCGCCTGATTGGCCTCGGCGATTCGGTCTCGCACCGCATCGCAACGCGGCTGTCGTGATCCCTTGAGCACAACAACTCCTTTGGGTATCTACGGAACAAGGCGTTGCCATCGGCCGGGTCTGGGGCGCATTATTTACATGTAATGCAGTGACGCGATAGCATCTAATGATCAGATCGCCGGGATCACCCTATGCGTACTACCCTTGAAATTGAAGATGATGTGCTCATTGTCGCCAAGGGGCTTGCCCGTCGTGGCGGCACTACTGCCGGGCGGGTGATTTCTAACCTGGTTCGGCAGGCCTTGACCCCATCGGCTGGAACGACAGCCAAGAGTGCCAAGGAGCCTTCTGCGACGTATGGTTTCCGTCCCTTTCCCTCACGTGGCAGCGTGGTCGGCAACGAGCTGATCAACAGGCTGCGGGATGATGAGGGCATCTGATGCGGGCCTTGCTTGATGTTAATGTTCTGATTGCGCTGCTCGATAGCGATCATTTGCATAGAATCAAAGGTGGCAGGCTTGAATAAAAATTGAAACGCCTCATGCACAAGAAAAACTTTTTTATATCGAATCACTTGTCAGGGCGCTGAAATCTGGGTTGGTAATTGCCATTCGAGACGAGAATAATCGAGACTGGTCCCTTTGATTTTATCGCCGCGATCGAAGAGCCTGCGGTGATTGTCAGGATCCTCACGCATCTGGGTTTGCCTGCACGCGCGCCGCCGCGCTCGCCGGCGCGGCCGCTGGATCTCTTCCAGGCGGCTTGATATTCAAGACAAGAACGGCCCTGTGTAGCGGGGCTGACGATCCCGCGCGGCCTGCGCTCGCGAGAGGCGGTCAAGCTGCGTCGAAGTGAGGCGATTCGGGCCGGTGAAGGGCTCACATAGTTATCGCGAACGGAGGATTTTTAGCAAACACCGTGCGATTGCCCGTTGGCCCAGCCGGCGATACCGTCGCGAATAGCGAAAAAGATGGTTTGAATTACCTATACTCTTGCTCGAAGGCCTCGACGGCATCAACAAGATGTCCAAGTCGCTCGGTAACTATATCGGCATTACCGAAAGCCCGAATGACATTTTCGGCAAACTGATGTCGATATCCAACGAATTGATGTGGCGTTACATCGAATTGCTGTCGTTCGCGCCGCTTGCTGAGATCAGAAGGTGGAAAAGCGAAACCCAGTCAGGCCGGAAACCTCGCGACATCAAGGTGGCGTTTGCGCAGGAAATCGTGAGCCGCTTTTACAGCCCGGCGGCCGCCACCGCCGCGCTCGCCGATTTCGAGGCGCGATTCAAGCAGGGCGAGATACCCGATGATATTGCCACGACAGCCATCGACGCGGGTGTGGACGGCACGGCTATCGCCAACCTGTTGAAACAGGCCGGTCTGTGCGTCAGCACTTCGGATGCGTTGCGCATGATAGGCCAGGGCGGCGTCAGGATAGATGGCGAGAAAGTGACGGACAAGGCGTTGCGGTTCAGCAAAGGCGCCCAGTTCGTGCTGCAGGTCGGCAAGCGTAAATTCGCTCGCGTCATCATGAAATGACGGCTGTGGGATTATCGTAATACGTTGTATTTACGTATGAACCGGCGATCGATAAAGTCCTTCCATTGCCACACCCACGCGCCCGACAGTGCAATCGGTCCGTATGCTGCCACCGCGTGCCGGCTGCCGCTGCTGATCAACGCAAGGGCACGTTTTTGGGGGCGATACGCCACCAGAGGCTCGCCGACCAGCGCGCGGCGCAAGTTGTCGGCAAGACGTGGTCCCTGGCGTACAGCGTAGACACCGGATCGCGGATACGATTTGCCGCGCATGGACGCACAATCGCCGGCCGCGTATATGTCGGCGTGCGACAGCGACTGCAAATGCTCATTTACCGCAATAAAGCCGGCCGGGTCGCGCGCCAGGCCAGGTGCGCGCAAAGTGGGTGCTACCGTCGCGCCGGTCGCCCAGACAAATACGTCACCCGGAATGTGTTCTCCCTGTGTGGTAATGGCAGCGCCCGGCTGTATTTGGGCAATTCGCCTGTTGAACAGCAGGCGGACACTGCGTTGTGCGAGCATGCGTCGGAACACGGATTGAACGCGCGCATTGTGGCGCGGCAGTAGCACCTCTGCGCCCGTAACCAGCGTAAAAGACAGCGCGCCGGGCGTGGCTAATCGATCCATGCGGTATTGCATGGCCGTCAACAGTTCGATGCCGGCCGGGCCACCGCCGACGACCAGGATGTTTTTGACAACACCGCATTGAACGCTCGTGATGAGCCTTTCCCAGGCCGGCAACAATTCAGCGATGGGCTTTGCCGGGATTACCAGGTTCGCGGGCGCGTTTACGGCCGGGAATACCGGCATCGCGCCGACATTGATAGAAAGCAGATCGTAGCCGGTGCGCGAACCGTCTGCGCAAGTGACTGCGCGCTGCTCCGGATCAATTTCAAGCAGCGCCGTATTCAGAAATCGCGCACCCGCAAAACCGCACATCCGATCAAGGTCTATCTGGATTTGGTTCGTCTCGTAGTGCCCCGCAATCAATCCCGGCAGCATGCCCGAGTATGTCGCCCTGCGTTGCGAATCGACCAGCGTGATAGCCACGCCTGCCGGGCGCAGCAGTCCGAAAATGCGCAGTACTTCGAGGTGACTATGTCCCGCGCCGATCAGAACTAAACGCACCGCAAGAAAGCCGGGTTAGTCAGGCGCTTTGCCCCATAGTTGTTGCAGGCGAGAGTCGCGTCCACAGCTGGCGCGATAAAACTTGTAGCGCACGGGATTTTTCATATAGTAATCCTGATGATAATCTTCGGCAGGATAAAACTCCGTGGCTCGCGTGAGTTCGGTAACGATGGGTTCCTTGAACGGTTTTGACTTTTCGATGGCGGCTCGCGATGCCTCGGCGAGGCGTTTCTGCTCGTCGTCAACATAGAAAATGCCGCTGCGGTACTGGCTTCCGACGTCGCAGAATTGCTGATCTTTCACCGTCGGATCGATATTGCGCCAGAAAATCTCAAGCAGTTTTGCGTAGCTGACCTTTTGGGGGTCATAGACGATTTGCACTGCTTCGGTGTGGCCGGTACGGCCGCTGGAAATCTGCTCGTAGGTCGGATTGCGCACCTTGCCTCCGATATAGCCCGAGGTCGTTGAGATGACGCCGTCGAGCTTGTCGTATGGCGGTTCCATACACCAAAAACAACCGCCGGCAAAGAGTGCTCTAGCCTGCGCGGTGGCCGGTTTCGGTTCGGGTTTTGCTGTCTGGGCGGCTGTTGGTAGTGTGCAGGCCAGCATCAGCCATCCGGTCAGGATTGCCAACGTAATCGGTAACTTGAACATGTCCATAGACTCCATTTGGGTGGCACGGGTGTTACTTGGTCGAAGTTAGCGTAAATTCCTTGCACGCATCATAATAATATTTATTCAGCACGGCTGGTGCCGGCTGAATAAGTTGCCGGATTGGAGCGGACGGTGTCGCCCTCGAACACTGCCCGCAGTGTGGCGGCGAGTTGAAGATCATCGCCGCCATCGAAGAGCCGGCGGTGATCGCCAACATTCTCACGCATCTGGGCTTGCCGGCGCGCGCGCCGCAACCTGCACCCGCGCTGCGGCCGCCTCTCTTCGAGACGGTCTGATCGGCAAGACAAGAGCAGTTGTGCAACAGGGCTGATGATTCAGCGCGGCCCGCGCTCGCGCGAGGGGGTCAAACTGCGTCGAAGTGAGGCGATTCGGGGCGGTGAAGGGCTCACATAGTCATCGCGAACGGAGGATTTTCAGCAAACACCGTGCGATTGCGCGTTGGCCCAGCCGGCGATATGGTCGCGAATAGCGAAAAAGATGGTTTCAATTGTCGATACTCTTTCAGGTCGTCGATTTCAACAAAATTGCCGAGGCCCGATGGAACGGCACGACGTGGTAGTCCTCGAGATAAACCTCGATGAAGGTTTTCCAGTTGCAGGTGTGTTCCTCGATCTGCACGCGGTCGAGCATGAAGCCGGAGAAATCCAGATTGGCGCTGACGCCCAAGCGCGCGAGGTCGCGCGCAACGTCTCGTTTGCCGCCAAACAGCAAGCCGTGCCAGTTCTGCAGCAGAGTGGTGCCCAGATCGAGGCAGGGGTTGCCGGGAAAATGCGGTGCGCCGAGCAGCCGGCCGTCGAGGCCGTAGGTCCAGCGGTGCAGTGGGCAGACCAGGCTTCTGGCGTTGCCGCGATCCTTGGGGATGATGGTCTGGCGGTGGCGGCAGATATTGCCGATGAGTTGCACGCTCTCGCCGCCGCGCAGCAGCGCCTTGGCGTTATCGAGCGCGGCCAACACCTGGTAATCGCCGCGTTCTGGCGTCATTAACGCATGGCCAACGTAACCGGGGCCCTGTTCGAACAGTAGTTTTTGTTCGAGGGCGTAGAACTGCGGATCGAAGTATCAGGGAATCGGGAACTGCGGCGAAGTCGAGGTCAGCGCGTTTAAAGTCGCCAGGTCGGACATGTGGCGTACTCTCTGAGCATAAGGTGACGGGCGGAAATGCGAATGCCATCGACTGCGTGTCGATGGACTGAAACCATTTTTTTACAAGCCCTTAAATCAAAGACTATGTTTTCCGCATTTGCCGGCGAGGGCAACAAAAATTTAATCTGGCAAGTTATCTGCCTGTTTCGTCGGCAGAAACAAGCATCCATGACGGCCTCAGCGCGACCTCGCCGGCGTTGGCTTCAGGCGCTTTTCGCCGGCTTTAATTGATCCAGGCCCGGCATCAGGCCGCTGGCGCAGAGGCGTGCAAAATCAGCGGGCCGGTCGACGTCCCATGAGGGCGCCAATTCCCGCCAGCGCCAGCCGAGCGCGGCTAGATTGCGGCGCGTTGCCGCCATCACCGTGGCGCTACCCCACTCAATCCCGGCAAACACACGCGCATCGGTGCGCCGCATGCCGATCAGTACGTAGCCGCCGTCTTCGGCCGGCACCACTACGGCGTCGTGGTCTGCCAATGCGGCTGCAGTCTCGCGCAGTTGCGCCGGTGTCAGCGCGGGGCAGTCGGTGCCGATGATGATGACGTGTGAAAAATCCGCCAGCGCGGCGGCGGTCGCGGCGAACATGCGCGCGCCAAGATCGCCCTCGCATTGCCGCGCGCGGCCGGCACCCGCTGCCGTTGCCGCGCTGACCAGCAGCGGGTCTTCGGCAGTCGGCGTGCACCACAGGGTTACCGGACCAAGCGCGGCATCGGCGGCGGTTGCCAGCGCGCGTTCGATCAGGCGCGCCTGCAGGGCGGCCGCACCAGCGGCGCCCAGCAAAGGGATCAGCCGCGTCTTCGCCGTGCCGGGCTCGGGTGCTTTGGCGAACACGGCAATGGTGGCTTCGCCGCGCGGCGCGTAGCCGTACTGCCGCGCCAGTGCAGCCGGCTCAACGCCGCAAAAATACGCCAGCCGCAAACGCCACATCAGCACTATGGTACGCAGCACGCCGTGTCGTTCCCAGCGCCGGCCCGATGCGGTGATGCGGGCGGCGAGACACAGCGGCCTGCCCAGCGTCTTCAGACGGCTGCACAGTTCGATGTCCTCCATCAGCGGCATCGCGGCATAGCCGCCGACGCGCGCAAAGCATTCACGGGTGACGAAGATGCCCTGATCGCCGGTGGCGATACCGGTGAGACGCGAGCGCAGATTTATCATTGCCGCGACGACCGGCAGCAAAGGGTGGCGGCCGGCAAGACGAATGTCGAAGCGGCCCCAGCATTTGCCGCTGGCGGCGAGGCCGTCGATGATCATCGCGGCGGCAGCGGACGGCAGCGCGCAGTCGGCGTGCAGGAACAGCAGGATCTCGCCGCTGGCGACAGCGGCACCGGCATTCATTTGCGTGCCGCGGCCGCGCGGCGTGCGCACGAGGCGGTCAACGAGCGGCGTTGCCAGCATCACGGTGGCGTCCGTGCTGCCGCCATCGACGACGATCAGTTCGATGGCGGCGGCACGCAGCGGCTGCAGGGCTGCGAGGGCGTCTGCAATGCCGGGGGCCTCGTCATACGCCGGGATTACGATGGAGAGCAGGTGCGCGCGCCTCATCGCCTGACGTCGTTTAGCGTCCAGTCGTATTCCAGGAACCGGATCGCCGGTGTCTCACCGGCAAACGGCGCCTGCGCGCCCGGCGTGTCGCCGAGCAAGTGCGCGTAGCGCGCCAGGTATTGTTCGCGGGACTGGACGGCCGGAGTCCGGCCATCGATGCCGCGGAAACCACTCGTCCAGTCCTTCGCATACCAGTCGAAAATTTTCGACAGTTGGAGTTCATTGCGCGCTGAATCGTAGCGGTTGCGCGAACGGTCGGCAAGGAAGCGCCGGGTCTGTTCCTCGAGTTGGGCGTCCAGACGCGAGGCGACGAACGCTTCCTCGCGCAACATCGGGCAGCCGATTGACGCGCAGTTAACTGCGAAATGAACCCGCGGTTCATTGTAGCTGCCCGGTTTGCGGAGAATTTCGTGTTCGATCTGGTCGAGATAACTTTCCCTGCTGAACAGCGTAAAAAACTTCCGTTTCCAGGGGCTGTTGAAAACAATGTTACCGAGGTCGCGGATGGACTTGAGGTCGGGATAACGCGTCAGCACCAGTTCGACGGTGTAGGCGTTGTAGGCATTGATAAGAAAAGCCATTTGCTCGGCTTTCGACCAGCCGTTGAATTCACTCTCGGCGACCGCCGAGACGCCGGCGAGATAGGACTTGAGCGCGGCACGCGATTTCGCCATCTCTGCATAATTGAACTGTGACGCGCGGCCCTCGTCGATGACCCTGACGTGTTTGCGCAAAAGGCCATCCCATGCGGCGTGAGTATGGTCGAAGGTCGCCGCCGCCGCCGCAACCGCCGACGTCGCCGCCAGAATGGCAGCGAAGGCCAGAATTCGAACAATCTTTATGTCGTTCCCCCAGATATGTCTTAGCGGACTGGATCAAAAAAACGCCGTCCCCGCCGCAGCTGCGCGCCGAAACGGTGCTGGAGCAGCAAAGCGGTTATTCGTGCAAGGCTTCTCAATGCGCCCTGTTCGCGGAATCGGCGCGCCGATGTGACGACGAACTGCGGCAGCAGAACCGGCGCGGCGCGACGTCGCAGATGCTCCGACAAGCGTACGTCTTCGAGCAAGCCGTCGGGGAAACCGCCGATCGCCTCAAATACCGGGCGACGTACGAACATGGCCTGGTCGCCGTACATGATTCGGGTGCGCGCGCATCGCCAGTTGTGCAGACGCGACGTCAGGTCGAGCAGGATTCCCGGCGTGTCGAACATTTGCCGGAAGCATCCGGCCTCCTGCGTCACCGGCAGCGCCGATATCGTTGCCAGCGCGCCGGCGGGAAGGATCGTGTCCGCATGCAGGAAAAGCAACCATTCGCCCCGCGCGCTCCGCGCGCCCAGGTTCATCTGGCAGGCGCGTCCGCGTGGCGCCTCAATGACGCGGGCGCCGGCAGTGCGCGCGATCGCCTGCGTGGCGTCGCGGCTGCCGCCGTCGACCACGATCACTTCCGCGGCCGCTGGAACCTGCGCCGCAACCGCCGCCAGCGTGACCGGCAGCGCGCGTTCTTCGTCGAGCGCAGGAATCACGACTGAAATCATGCGCCCCATCCGTCGAGCTGGTGGCTTATAGCGGTCCACGCCGCTTGTCCCGGCTGGCCGCAATCAGCCACCAGTTCGCCCGTCCGGTGTGCCAGGCGCCGGCCAATTTCGCGATAGTCTTCAAGCGTGTGCGAAGGTGATCCGCCCAGCAAGCGGAACCATTTTTCGCCGTGCATCACGTGGCCTTGTTCCTGCGCCAGTACGCGGCGCGTAAGCGGGGCGAAGCGCCGGGCGACGGGGTGCGGCGATGCGGCCAGCTGCGTGATTAGCGCCGCGCCCAATTGATCGAGCACCCCTTGCATGCCGAACAAGGTGACGGCAAGGCGGCCATTTTCCAGATCGTGCGTAATGCGGTGATCAAGCACGGCCAGTTCCCGCATCGCCGCATCGGCACCTTGCGGATCTTTGCCTGCGCAAATTGCCAGTGCGCCGGCGAGCGCGGCATGTTCGCGTTCCTGCCGTGCCTGTGCGTTGAGAACGCGCACGAGTGGCCCGTGCATAGTCGCCAGGCGGGCCTGTCGCAGGCAAGTGCGAGCCGCCAGTTGTTCGCCGGCCACCAGCACGCTGATGACACGCGCGAGGCGTTGTGCGCTGCTGTTGATCACCAGGCTCATTTGGCGTCGCCGACTTGATGATGCGCCGGCGCGTCGGGCACGGGCGGTTTGCCTGCGATCAGGGCCGGCAATTTGCCCAAGACACCCGCGAAACTGCCGCTAGCGCGGGCCCATGCGTGGAACGCCGCCAGAAAGCTCGTCTGGCCGGGCGTGACCTGCGATCGCTTCCAGGCGCCGGCGGCATATTTGTTGGCTTCCGCCAGCGTCGGGTAGATGTGGATGGTGCCAAGGATTTTGTTCAGGCCGAGGCCGTGGCGCATCGCCGTCACGTACTCAGCGATGAGGTCGCCGGCATGTTCGCCGGCGATGGTGACGCCCAGGATTCTATCCTTGCCCGGTACCGTCAGCACCTTGACCAAGCCGTGGGCCGCCTCGTCGGCGATCGCGCGGTCGAGTTCGGCGAGGTCGAAGCGGGTGACTTCATAAGGAATATTTTTCTCCTTTGCCTCGATTTCATTCAGACCGACGCGCGCGACCTCCGGCTCGGTGAAGGTTGCCCACGGAATCACCGAGTAGTCGACGGCAAATTTGCGGAAAGCGCCGAACAACCCGTTGACCGCCGCGTACCAGGCCTGGTGCGCGGCCGTGTGCGTGAACTGATACGGCCCGGCGACGTCGCCGCAGGCGTAGATGTTCGGATAATTTGTCTGCAACCACTGGTTGGTTTCGATGGTGCCCGCTTTGGTCAGCGGAATGCCGAGTTCCTCGAGGCCGTAGCTCGCGGTGTTGGCGGCGCGGCCGACTGCGCAGAGCACGGCGTCGAACTCGATGTCGACTTCGCCGCCGGCATGTTCGCAGACCAGGTGTTTTACGCCGCCGCTGATTTTGAACTCCTTCGCGCGGTGGCCGGTCAGCACGCGAATGCCCTCGCTGCAGAAACGCGACGCCACGCGTTCGGCAATTTCCGGGTCTTCGCGGATCAACAGGCGCGGCAGCATTTCGACCTGCGTGACCTTGGCGCCGAAACGTGCGAAGCATTGCGCGAGTTCGCAGCCGATCGGCCCGCCGCCCAAGACGACGAGGCGTGCGGGCAGTTCGCGCAGCGCCCAGATCGTCTCGGAGGTCAGACAGCCGACCGCGTCGATGCCCGGAATCGGCGGCACGAACGGGCGCGCACCCGAGGCGATGACGATGGTGCGCGTGCTGAGCGTGCGTGCCGCGCCTTTTTCGTCCCGTATTTCGACGGTCCACGGCGAAGTGATTTTCGCGTTGCCCTCAATGCACTCCACGCCGAGCGCCGTGTAGCGTTCGATCGAATCATGTGGCTCTATCGCCGTGATCACGCGCTGCACGCGCGCCATCACTTCGGCGAAGTCAAAATCGACCACGGCCGAGCGCATGCCGAGTTCCGCTGCGCGTCGCGCCTCGGCCAGAAACTTTGCCGAGCGGATCAGCGCTTTCGACGGCACGCAGCCGGTGTTGAGGCAGTCGCCGCCCATGCGGTGTTTTTCGATCAGCGCCACCTTGGCCTTGACCGCGGCGGCGATGTAGGCGCTAACCAATCCCGCCGCGCCGCCGCCGATGACGACCACGTTGCAGTCAAAACGTGCCGGCCGCGTCCAGCGCGCGTAAACGCGACGCGCCTTGATGGCGTCGAGCAGCCGGCGCGCCGCCAGCGGAAACAGTCCGAGCAGCGTGAATGCCGCGATCAGTCCGAACGACAGCCGGAACTGCGCGAGTTCGGTGCCGGCATAAACAAAGGCGATGGTGCCGGCCAGCATGCCGAGCTGGCTTACCCACAGAAAAGTCCGCGTACGGATCGGCGTCAGCGCCATCAGCAGGTTGACTGCGACGAAGGGCAGCACTGGCACCAGCCGCAGCGCGAACAGGTAAAACGCGCCGTCGCGTTCGACGCCGGCATTGATGCCGGCAAGCCGCTGGCCGAAACGCGCCTGCACCCAGTCGCGCAGCAGAAAACGCGCGGCGAGAAAAGCCAGCGTGGCGCCAATCGTTGAGGCAAACGAGACGATCACGGTGCCCCAGACGAGGCCGAAGATGGCGCCGCCGGCCAGAGTCATGATCGCCGCGCCCGGCAGTGACAGCGCGGTAACCAGCACATAGACCGCAAAGTAGATCAATGCGGTTTGCAGTGGTTGCGCCGCGTAATAGGCGTCGATCGCCGAGCGCTGTGCGCGAAACCAGTCGAGGCTGAAGTAGCGGCCGAGATCGAAGAAAAAAAACGCGGTGGCCAGTACTGCCAGCGCCAGCAGCAACAGCGCGCGTGCGCGGGTCATGCCGCCAACCGCGGACAGGGTGATGCGGCGAGGCGCATCAGCAGCAGCCGCCGCCGTCGTAGAACCAGGTCGGGGCCGACAGATGGATGTCGCCGCGCGCGAGCGCCGCGAGTGCGCCGGCGGTTTTGTCGCAGACGGCGAGCGGCTGGTTGCGCGCAAGCACGTGGCCACGGCCGTCGTCGAAGGCATCGTCGTCACCGAAATAAATCGCCGTGCGGCCGGTGAACACGCAGGGGCCGTCAGCGGGCATTGGGTCCTTGATCGCGCAGATTTCGACGCTCTCAACCACGATCAGTGTGTCGGTATCGTAGTGGCGCGGCGACAGCACGCGGTAGGGCCTTCTGGCGCGTATTTCGACGGTGCCGAAGCCAGTGTCCGTCAGTCGCCTGACATAGTCGGCCAGCGGAAGCGCGCCGGTCAGGCACAGTGCGCGCAGGCGTTCGTCCTGCCGCAGCGCGGGCGGCATGGCGGTTTCGCACACCGGGTCGGACAGAATCAGGCGGCCATACGGTTTCAACACGCGGTAGATCTCAGCCAGCGCGCGTTCGAGTTCACGTTCGTGAAAAATGTTGAACAGGCAGTTCTGCGCTGCCACGTCGATCGAGTTGTCGGCAATCGGCAGGTTCAGCGCGTCGCCGCGGCGCAGGTCGACAAAATCCGCATCGAACCATGCATTGAGGCGTGCCCCTTCCTGCAGATTGACGCGGCAGGCTGCCAGCATTTCGTCGACTACATCGAGACCGATGATGGCGCCGGCGCGCCGGGAAAAATAGGCGAACTGCAGCAACTCCATACCGCCACCGACGCCGACGTAGAGGACTGTCGGCTGGTTGATCAGATCGCGCGGGTTGACCGTGCTGCCGCAGCCGTAGTTCATTGCCAGCATTGCCGGCGGCATCGTCAGTTCGGGCAAGTGCCAGACGGGCGTGGTGGTGCAGCAGAGCCCCGGCTGCGGGTTGAGTGCGGCGTCGCGGTAAACGTCGCGGGTGGCGTTTTTCTGCGCTGTGTCCATGGGCGGATCCTGAAGTTGAAATTTGAGGCGCGGGTTTCAGGCGCCGAGCGCGCCGCCGCAGCTCGAACCCTGGCCGGCGGTGCAGCCGTAGCAGTGGTCTGCGACCATGATCGGATTGCCGTCAAGCGCGCGGCCGACGAGGTCGCGGATATGTGTTTTCGGTTTGCCGTCGATGGCGAACAGCAGGCCGAGCATCTGATTGAAGTCGCAGTCGTAGGCGTAGCCGCGCCAGTCGATGCTGATGAGGTTGCGGCACATTACGCTGTCGAGGTTGGCGGGCTGGTAGCTGTTTTTCAGCAGTTCCATATAGGGCTCAAACTGGCCCTTCGAAACCAGCGTGCTGCCGAAGCGCTGGATCGGCATATTGGCGAGTACGTAGAGGCGGTTGAACGAAATGCCGTAGCGGTTGCCGAGTTCCCTGTGGTAATCGGCTTCGAGTTTCTCCTGTGCCGGCGGCAGCACGGGTCCCTGAGGGTTATATACGAGCGCGAGATCAAGGCCTGTGCCGTGCATGCCGTAGCCGAGCACATTGAGTGTGCGGAGCGCGCGAAGGCTGGTGTCGAACACGCCCTTGCCGCGCTGGCGGTCGACGTTGTCTTCCAGATAACACGGCAGCGAGGCGATGATCTCGACCTTGTGCGCGGCGAGAAATTGCGCAAGGTCGGCATGACCGGGCTCTTCGAGGATAGTCAAATTGCAGCGATCGATCACGGTTACGCCGAGCGCGCGCGCCGCCAGCACCAGTTCGCGGAAATACGGATTGAGTTCCGGCGCCCCGCCTGTAATGTCGAGGCGTGTTGCGGTCGACGCCTTCAGCAGCGTCAGCACGTCAGCGATGGTGTCGGCCGTCATCATCTCGGTGCGCGTCGGCCCGGCATTGACGTGGCAGTGCAGGCAGGACTGGTTGCATTTGTAGCCGAGATTGACCTGCAGGGTCTCGAGCTGCCGGCGCGTGATGGCGGGAAAGCCGGTTTGCCGCAGCAGCGGCAGGGTCGCGTGCATCAAATTCTCCGTCTGCAAAGTGCGTCGGCCGCTGCACCACGCAGGCAGCGCGACTTCGGTTCAGGTTGCAGCTATTGTGCCGGACTGCCGCAGGGCTGTCATCCGGCGTCTCAGCATGTCGACCGCCGTGGCCCGCAACCCGCTGCTGTTTGGTCACGCCAGCGGCCGTTTCCTTACATGTTTCGTTGACCGCAAGGCTCTGATTGCGCTATGTCCCCTGTTTACTCGTGGACGCCCTCTCAGGCCGTTCCCCGCGCGTGCCGAAGACCGAAAAAAAACGATAAAAATCCGACTTACGAAAGCGCGCTGGCCGAACTCGAAGGCATCGTCAGCCGCATGGAAGGCGGGCAACTGACGCTGGAACAGTCGCTGACGGATTAGAAGCGCAGGGATTTCTGCGCAAGCAAGCTGGCCTGCAATGCGCTGCAGCCGATACAGGCGCGGTCACGCTGATTCAGAGATTCGGCTCGGCCGTCAACCTGAACACCCATCTGCACTGTCTGGTACTTGATGGTGTGTAACGGCGCACCGGGGGAGAAGCGGATTTTCAGGCGGCGCGCGGCGAGTTGAAGATCATCGTCGCCATCGAGGAGCCGGCGGTGATCGTCAGGATCCTCACGCATCTGGGCTTGCTGGCGCGCGCGCCGCCACCTGCACTGGCGCGGCAGCTGCCTCTCTTCGAGACGGCCTGATCGGCAAGACAAGAGCGGTTGTGCAACAGGGCTGATGATTCAGCGCGGCCCGCGCTCGCGCGAGGCGGTCAAACCGCGTCGAAGTGAGGCGATTCGGGGCGGTGAAGGGCTCACATAGTCATCGCCAACAGAGGATTTTCAGCAAACACCGTGCGATTGCGCGATGGCCCTGCCGGCGATATAGTTGTGACTAGCGAAAAAAATAGTTTGAACTACCGATACTTCCTCAATTTTTATTCGAGCCTGGCCCCTTTGATTAGCAAGCGCGTATGAACCGGCTCACGCTGCGAGTGGCAATCGGCCTACTCGGCCTGTTGACTCACGCAGTGTGGGCCGCCTCCGGGGAAGTCGAGGTCGTTCTGATTGACATGCTCGACGAGCCACGCGGATTCTGCATCGACATACTCGGGTTCAAGCAGAAGGCCCAACCCGAGCGCGGGCTACAAACACACTCCTGCTACAGCTATCAAGGCGAGATTGCCGTGGATCAGGCGTTTGACGCTGCGCGTCTCAAGACCGGTGAGTTCCACATGTCGGCGTGGAATGTATGCATGACGGTCCCTGCGCCGCGCGCGGGCGTCAAGTTGGCATTGCAGTCCTGCGACGGTCGTCCGGAGCAACGCTTCGATTTCACGCCGACTGGGGAGATCGTGTCCAAGGCGAACTCGCAGCTGTGTGTGACAGTAGGAAGCGGTGCGAGCATACCGGGGGGAGGAGGCAAACCGGTTCATCTGATACGCTCGCTGAGCGTCGAGACTTGTGCGCCTGCCCGTGCGATGTATCAAAAGTGGCGCGTCCGCGAAAAGGCGGACTAGCCTGCATTCGCTTGCGCTCGACGCAACGAAGTTCGCGCCTGCGCAACAGAGTATGGTAAGCCAATCGAGGAGATGAACATGTGGTGCGCGCAGCCATCAACGGAGTTCAAGAAACCGCGGCAGCGACTGCTGATGGTCCTCTCTGGCACCTAACGCCGGGCTGCGCGCGCCTGCTCCAGCGCGTATTCGATATCGACCTCGAACACCGCGCGCAGTGCGGCGGCGAGTTGAAGATCATCGCCGCCATCGAGGAACCGGCGGTGATCGTCAGGATCCTCACGCATCTGGAATCAAAGGGGCCAGGCTCAATTATTCTCGTTAGAAATGGCAATTATTGACCGAGATTTCATTGTCCCAACAAGTGACTCGGTATAAAAAATTTTTTCTCTTGCGCGAGGCGTTTCAATTTTTATTCGAAGCTGACCCCTTTGATTCCACTGGCTTGCGGTCGCGATAAACTCAAAGCTTCGCTGTATCGTGTGTCGCCCTCGACCTTAAGGAACCGTGAATGCTGAGTCGCAACTATAGCCCGATGGAGCAGGCGCAGCGGCAGGCGCTCGAGCGCAAGCGCGGCAAGCGGTTCTTCAAGCCGCTGGCCCAGGTTCGCACGCCGGGCGATGCGGTCGGCCTGTTCTTCGTCCTCGCCGGCTTCGCCGTACTCGGCTGGCTGACCGGGGTCCTCATCCTCGTGCTGTTCTATCTCCTCTCGTTGATCTTGCCCGAGGCCACGACGCTGGCCGCAGTCACGCGGCCTGCCAACGTGCAGCTCATCATGATTGTTTCCGCGGCGTTGGGGATGTTGGGGATTCCGCTGTGGCTGCTTGACCGGCATCGGCGCGCGGCGCGCGACAGGGCCGGCGGGTTAGAAGCCGATCTCGCC
>CAMDSO010000050.1 GCA_945906935.1 Bordetella parapertussis | reverse complement strand
ACCTTCAGCGTCATTGCGCGGCCTTAAAAAGCGCTTCAGGCTACGGCGAGGCTACCGGTCTCCACCGCGACGATCGCCTTGGCCTGATTCATATCCGTAGTGTAGCCGGCGGCAAATAAACAGGCCGCGAGCTGATTGACGATGGGCAGCGGCACCGGTGTCTCGCCCGCCAGTGCACGGCGTATCCAGGCCGCACTGGCGGCGGCGTTCATGCCCTCGGGCAGGGTCGTTATTTTCTTCATCGCCGGCACCTCGGCCCCGAACAGCGTCTCCACACCGCCTTCATGCAAATGCTCGATCTGCGGCCGGTGCAGCGGGTCGGCATAGGGTTCGCCCGCCGCCCCCTGCAGCAACATCGCGTGCGCGCCGGTGGCGAGCAAATAGTCGCGGTTTAAGGCCAGCGCTGACTCCTGCGCCACCGCCACCACGCGCAGGCTGTCCCCGTCAAACGGATCCAACAAACGCGCTACGGCATGCGCCACCGAACGCACCCCTAGCCGCCCGCGTAGCGCGATTAACTCGGCGAGTCCCGGCGCCAGCACCGCCGTCGGCACAAAAGCCACACCGGATTTACGCAGCACCTCGGCGGCCTGGGTCAGGGTTGCACACGGCATCACGCCCAGTTCGCGAAACACATAGGCGCTAGCAATACCGCCCTCACCATTGAGCATGCCGTGCACCAACACTGGCACGCCAAAGCGCTGTAATAACAGCGCCAGCAACGGCAGCAGATTAGGTTGATCACGCACGCCGCCATAGCTGGCCAGCACCACCGGTTGCGCCTTGACCGGCGGCGGCGCCAGACGGAACATGCGTTCGTTGACAGCATTGGCATAACCGGCCAACTCGGTCAGCGCAGTCGGTTTCATTTGCAGCGCCACCAGCAGCGCACCGAGTTCGAGTTCGGCGACACCTCCGTCTAGCATCGCGCCAAACAACAAAGCGGCATCGCGCTCGGCAAGGTCGTTCTCAAACTCGCCGCCGCAACAGATGGTTTTCAGATATTGGGCATAGGACATGATGTAGGCGTTTATCTTTCAGTCATAGTAATCACAGCGGCGAGCAACCCCGCCTGCGCATTCATGGTCTTCATACGGCGATTCTGCGTCGCCAGCGTTGTTTCTGCAGCATCGGTCGGTGTTGCCAACGATTCCCCGCACAGGCGCTTGAGTTCGGGCATACAGGACCCGCATTCGGTGCCGCATTGGAGACGCCGCTGCAATTGCGCAAGGTCCGCGCCACCGGCAAGCACGCGGCGGATCTCGGTTTCAGCAACATCAAGACAATTACAGACGATGCGTCCACGATTGAAACTGCCACGCGGCGGGGAGGCCACCGGCGCCAGTATCCACGCCCGCACCGCTGCGGCGGGAGCGCCCTCAATCATCATGTTCTTCAACCACTCCTGCGCCACCGTTTCACCCGACAGACAGACGCTTTGCACGATGCCGTCTTCCACCAGCGCCGCTTTCTCGACGCGGCGACGCGCGTCGATATAGCGCATGGTGCGCGCGGCGTCGCCCAGTTCAAACAGTTCATCCAGCCGATCGAGCACGCTGTCGGCAATCGGCGCCGCGGCGCAGCCATGCAACATGAGCACGGGATTGTCACGCCCGCCCAGCGTGAGGGTGGCGTATGCAAAGGCCGCCAACAGCGGCTGCAAGGCGTCGCGCAGGCTCTGTATCGCCGCGCCAGCAGCGGCGTCAATCCGCCGCATCGCCACCACGCGATAGGGCAGCTCGACCGCTTCCACCTCGATCGCAGCATGCTTGAGTTCGGGTTGTTTGGAGCGTGCGTCAAACGCCGGCATGGTCAGCGCGTTGACGCCGGCGCCGCGCATGAAACGTCCACCCCAGTGCATCGGCATGAACACCTGCCCTGCACGCATCTGCGCCGACACTTCGACCCGCACGATCAGTTCACCGCGCCGACTCTGCAGACGCACGAGATCACCGTCCTTCAGCCGACGCCGCGACATGTCGCGTTCATGCATGGCCAATCGTGGCTCGCTGGCGTGATTGAACAAACGCGCAATCGTGCCGGTGCGGCTCATGCCATGCCACTGATCGCGTAAGCGGCCGGTATTCAAGGCGAGCGGAAAGCGCGCGTCGGTTTTTTCGGCGGTCGCCGCATGTTTAACCACGGCGAAAGAGGCGCGACCGCTGGCGGTCGGAAAACGTCCATCGGTATAAAGACGTTCGCGGCCGTGCGTCGCCCCCTCGGGCAGAGGCCATTGCTGCGGGCCGGCAGTCTCCAACAGGGCATAACTTAAGCCGGTGATATCCAGATCGCGACCACGGGTGCTTTCACGATGCTCGTTAAAAACCTGCTCGGGCGTGCTGTAGGGAAACAAACGCGGTGCGCGTTCATCGCCCAGTGCAGAGCCAAGACGCTTGGCAAAATCCACCGCAATCGCCCAATCGGCACGCGCCTCACCGGGGCCGGCGACCGCCGCGCGCACACGCGTGATGCGACGCTCGGAATTGGTGACCGTGCCCTCCTTCTCGCCCCAGGTGGTGGCCGGCAACAACAGATCGGCATAATCAGCGGTATCGGTATCTCGATAGGCTTCCTGCACCACCACAAACTCGGCGCGTTCGAGCGCCGCTCGCACTCGCGACACATCAGGCATGGATTGCGCCGGATTGGTACAGGCGATCCATACCGCCTTAATCTCGCCGCGTGCGATCGCCTCGAACAGTTCCACCGCGGTCTTGCCCGGCACCGATGGAACATCCTCAATGCCCCACAGACGCGACACCTCAGCGCGATGAGCCGGATTGGCCAGATCACGATGGGCGGACAACAAATTGGCCATGCCGCCGACCTCGCGCCCGCCCATGGCGTTGGGCTGACCGGTCAGCGACAGCGGCCCCGCCCCCGGACGGCCAATCTGTCCAGCGGCCAGATGCAAATTGATCAACGCCGCATTGTTGTCGGTACCGTGTGACGATTGATTGAGCCCCTGGCAATACAGCGAGAGCGTCGCCGCCGACCCTGCAAACCAGCACGCCGCCTGTGTGATGTCATCGGCTGCGACACCACAAATTGCCGCTGCAGCCTGCGGCGTATATTCACGCACCGCCTGTTTGAGTGCGTCGAAGCCCTCGGTGTGTGCGGCGATGTAGGCCTCGTCGGTCAGCTGCTCCCACAACATCACATGCAACATCGCGTTAAAGAGCGCGATATCGGTGCCGGGCAGTATGGGCAAAAACAAATCGGCAGCTTCTGCGGTATCAGTACGCCGCGGATCAACGACGATGATTTTCAGATCCGGCCGCGCCTGCTTGGCCGCCTCGATTCGACGAAATAGAACCGGATGGGCGTAGGCGGTATTGGAACCGGCGATAAACAGACAATCAGCTTGATCAATATCGGCGTAACAGGCCGGCGGCGCATCCGCACCCAGGGTCGTTTTGTAACCGGCCACCGCCGACGACATGCACAGGCGTGAGTTGGTATCGACGTTGTTGGTACCGATCAAGCCCTTGGCCAGTTTGTTGAAGACGTAATAATCTTCGGTCAGCAACTGGCCGGAAATATAAAACGCGACACTGTCTGGCCCATGCTCCCGAATCGTTTCGGCAAACCGCGCTGCCGCATGATCAAGTGCGGTATCCCAGCCGACACGCTGACGTGCCGCCGCGCGGGTGGTGCGCAACTGCGGAAACTGCGCGCGTGCGGCGTTCGAATCGGCCAGATGCAAGGTCGAGCCCTTGGTGCACAAGCGGCCGAAATTGGCCGGATGATCAGGGTCTCCGCTCACACCGGTAATCCGCGTGTCATCGCTTTCAATCAGCACGCCGCAGCCAACGCCGCAAAAACAACAGGTGGACTTTGTTTGTCGCATGCACTGTTATTAGCAACCGACGTGCCAAGGGACAATTATCTTGAATTCATGCATTTACAGATTCCAACCGACTGAAGCCCTGGGTTTGCGCCTGTTCCCGGTGCATCACTCACCCGCACCGCCTCAAGTCGGTGCATGACGGATTCAGGCAAACCCGGCGCAACGCAGCAAGGGCGGCGGCGAGGGCGCTGGGCAGAACGCACCGCGCAGCGCGGGATAAACCTTGCAATTTTTGAGTATGCCCACCAATAATCGCGGCTTACCCGATTCAATGACAACCTCAACCCGTTCGCTCTCGCATCGCGCCGCCGCCGGATAAATACATTGCATACGCCGATTGATCACGCCACGTTCCGTGCGACCTGGGGTGCAGAGCCCTACGAAAGCGGTTCTTTGCTGGTTGAATACGCAAGAACCAACACCAAGGACATGCTCGCGCTCAAAAGCGCGTTGCTGCAAACCCGCACACAGGACATCGGCGCACTGGCGCACCGCATCGGCGGCGCTGCGCAGTTGATAGGGGCCACCGGTATCGTCGACAGCGCGCGCCGGCTCGAAGATCTCGCCGGCGGCGAAGACAGTGCCGCCATCAAACACGGCGTCGACACGCTCTGCCGTGAAATCGAGCTGGTGCACGCCTATATCAACACCATACAGGCGCAATAACGGCGGGGCCTTCGAACCGTATCACTCCGGCCGGAATTTGGTTTCCGGTTTCAAACCCTTCTGTTGCTGCTTCTCGCTGATGCGGCCGTTTTCCAGATAATTACCCTCGACTGCGCGTTTGGCCGCCTCATCCCATTGCGGCAGCCAGTCGCCGAGCGAATAGCCGAACCACGGTGATTGCGGGCGCACCGCCGGTAGACCCAGCTTTTCCCAGATCACGCGGGCGCGCTCCATGTATTCTTTTTTCGGCAACGCCAGCGGCGGCATGCCGCCTTTCATCGTCGCATCCATCAACAGCGTCGAATCCTCTTCGTGGTCGGATTCGCGTTTCGGCCCGTGGCCCTGGCCGCGGTGGGCGAGCACCTGCACGTCGGCCACCGGATTCATGCGGTAGGCCATCGCCCACAACAGGGTGTCGGCGTTGTCGGCGTCGATATCATCGTTGACGGCGATACAAATCTTGCTGCAATCGCCCTTGAAATAGGCGGCACCGTAGAGCGCGCGCCAGATCTCGGTGGGCGGCGTGCCTTTCTCAATGGTGATGATGGTGACGCGCAACAAACCGGTCAGCGGTTCGTGCAACTGTACGCGTTTGACGCCGCGGATACCGAGCGCATCGCGCAAATGCGCGAGGAACAGCGGCTCATAGGCGACGCGCTTGATCACACTCGATTCCGACGGCGCGACCTGGCTGATATACGACGGAATCACCGGCTTGGCGCGGTGCGTGATCGCTGTGATGCGCATCGGCATATTGAATTCTTCGAGCGCCACGTGGCCATGCGATTCACCGAAAGGCGCCTCGGGCTCGACGTATTCGGTGTCGATAAAACCTTCGATCACAATCTCGGATTCCGCCGGCACCATTAAATCCACCGTCTTTGCTTTGACGATATTGATGGGCGCACCGGCCAGACCGCCGGCGACATCAAGTTCGTCAACGCCCATCGGCAATTTCTGCGGCCCCATGAAAGCGACATAAGGCGGGCAACCGAGCACCACCGCGCAAGGCATCCATTTGTCGCCGCGCTTTTGATGCTGCAGATAATGCTGATAGCCGCCGGCACCACCGACGCGGGTGGCCATGCGCACCACCAAGCGATCGGGCGCTTTCAACGCGGCGCGGTAGGTGCCCATGTTCTGCACGCCGGTTTCGGGGTCGCGCGTAATCACATTGGTGGCGGTCAACGTCGGCGCCGAATCAAAGCCCGGCGTTGAAATCGGTATCGGCAGCATGTCGAGGCCGTGCCCCTCGCCCTGCAAGGCCGCGCCTTCGTGCACGACGTCATGACAGGCCGCCCGTTCAACGACCACCGGTTTGATCGGATGCGCAATCGCACGCTCCCACTTGGCCTGAATTTGCTCAACCGGCGCGCCCATGCCGACGCTGTAGATGGCGCGGTTGGCGGCGATCGCGCCGACCACTACCGGAATGTCATATTTGCGACCGCGACCGTCAACGATATTGGTAAAGAGAAAAGCCTTACGATCCTTTTCTTCCATGCCGCCGACAAACTGCCAGCGCACCAGCGCGTGCATTTCCGCATCCTTGTCAATCCGCTCGTCGATGGTCAGCAGCAAACCCTGCGCCTTGAGGGTTGCGAGGTGTTCGTGCAGATCCGGATAGCCGCGGGTATCGTTTTTCATGGCGCGCTTTTCATAAATAAGGCTGCAGCAACGTGTGAGATAATCACCAGATCCGCCGGTGAGGCAGGCATTCAGCGGTCGCTGATTTTAAGCCATAGAGCACAGGCCCGCACCGGTCTCCAAACACATGATCGACGAACTCCAATGAAGTCTGCTGCATTCGAATATGTGCGCGCTTCCTCGCTCGCCGAAGTCTGTGCCGCGTTGCACGACAGCGGTGACGAAACCAAGTTAATCGCCGGCGGCCAAAGTCTGGTGCCAATGATGGCGATGCGCCTGACGCGTCCGGCGCGCTTGATCAATATCAATGAAATCGACGCACTGAAATTTATCGCTGTCGGTCAAGACGTCGTCCGTACCGGCGCCTGCACGCGGCAATGCGTGATCGCGCGCGACGCCGCACTCGGCGCTGCGGTGCCCTTGCTCAAACAGGCGCTCGAATGGGTCGGCCACGTGCAAACCCGCAATCGCGGCACTGTCGGCGGCAGTCTCGTGCATGCCGACCCGGCGGCGGAAATGCCGCTCGTCGCACAGATACTCGGCGCGCAAATGATATTGCGTTCGCATGCGGGCACACGCACGGTGGGTGCGGCTGAATTTTTCGAAGGCCCGCTGGCCACCGCGACGCGCGCCGACGAATGTCTGGAAGAAATCCGCTGGCCGGTATGGGCGGAACAACGCAGCGGTTCAGCCTTCACCGAAATCAGCCGCCGTCACGGCGACTTCGCCTTGGTCGCCGCCGCTGCGCAAATCGCCGTTGATGAAAATGGGGTGTGCACGCGCGTCTGCTTCGGGCTGGCCGGTGGCGGTTATATTCCAATGGCGTTTCCGCAACTGGCTGCGCGTCTGCTCGGCAGCACACTCGACGACGAAGCGGTGCAAAGCGTGGTCAATGACGCTGCAACCGAATTCGATCCCGGCGGCGATCTGCACGCCAGCCCCGAATACCGCCGTCATCTCGCCGTGGTGCTGGCGGCGCGCATGCTGCGTGCCGCCTACGACGACGCAAGGAAAGCAGCATGAGCGAGAAACTCTATCCGGTCTCGATTGAAGTCAATGGCAAAGCGCGTAGCGCACAGGTGCCGGCGCGGCTGTCGCTGGTGGATTTTCTGCGCGAAGAACTGCGCCTGACCGGCACCCACGTCGGTTGCGAACACGGTATCTGTGGCGCCTGCTCAATCATGCTCGACGGCGAACCGGTGCGCTCCTGCCTGATGTTTGCCGTGCAAGCCGACGGCCACCACATCACTACCGTCGAAGGCCTGGCACAGCCCGATGGCAGCCTCAGCGTGTTGCAGGACAGTTTCTGCGAAGCCCACGGCCTGCAGTGCGGCTACTGCACGCCGGGCATGCTGATCGCGTCACAAGCGCTGTTGAACGAAACGCCGAATCCGAGCGAAGCGCAGATCCGCGATGCGCTCGGCGGTAATCTTTGCCGCTGCACCGGCTACCGCCAGATCGTCGATGCGGTGCAACTGGCCGCCAGCCGTCTCGCTGCAGAGACCCCGGGCATCAAATAATGGATAGCCCACTGAATGGCCGCTCCCACACTCCGCCCCTCTCCCAACAGGAGAGGATGAGCACAGCGCGAATGCCCTGCTGCGCATTCTTAAACGATCGTTAATCATGGCCGACGCCAAAAGCCCCTACGGTTTCCGCTACATCGGCGCCAAGCGCCGCACCAAGGAACACCCGCGTTTCGTCACTGGTCGCGGGCGTTATGTTGCCGACATCGCGCTGCCGGGCATGAAACACGTCGCCATCATCGCCTCGCCACACGCCAGCGCACGCATTGTTTCGATCGACAGCGCAGCCGCACTCGCCGCCCCCGGCGTGCACTATGTATTAACGGGTGCAGAGTTCTGCGCCGCAACCGACGCGCTGGCGATCGGCGTCGACACGCCCAAAGTCACGCGCTATGCGCTGGCCAATGGTGTCGTGCGTTACGCCGGCGAATGGGTGGCCGCAGTGGTTGCCGATACGCGCGCACTCGCCGAAGACGCCGCCGAACTGATCGAAGTCGAATACGCGACGACACCGCACGTCGTCGATCCCGAAATTGCCGTGCTGCCCGACAGTCCGCAAGTGCATCCGGCTCACGGCTCGAATGTGCTGTTCCACCGCCGCTTTGTCTGGGGCGCGGTTGATGAGGCGTTCGAGAAAGCGCAGAACACCGTCAAACTGCGTGTGCGCTGGGGACGCAGTTCGACGGTGCCGATCGAAACCTTCGGCGTTGCCGCGCAATGGGATGCCGGCCGCGAAATCCTCGACGTCTGGGCATCCATCCAAATGCCCAAGTTTCCCGACCAACTCGCCCGCGCCTTGCGCCTGCCTGGTAACGCCGTGCGTGTGCACTACGACGTTGACGTCGGCGGCAGCTACGGCGTCAAGCGCGGCATCAAGCACAGCGCACTGGTCAGCTACCTCGCACGCAAACTCGGCATGCCGGTGCGTTTTCTCGAAGACCGCCTCGAAAACATGCGCGGCGGCGATATGCACGGCCCCGACCGTTTATTCGATATGCAGGCGGCCTTCGATAACGACGGCACCATACGCGCGCTGAAGATCCGCGCATTGGATGATGTCGGCGCCTATGCCGGCCGCTCGCCGCTGCAACTCGGCAAACCGGTGTCAGCGATCTGCGGCCCGTACCGTATCAAGGCGGTCGAATATGAACCCACTTCGGTGATGACCAACAAGACGCCGCAGGAAGCGGTGCGCGGCTTCGGCCAGGCGCCAACGAATTTCGCCATCGAACGCACCATCGATCACATTGCGCGCCATCTCGACATGGACCGCATCGAGTTGCGCCGGAAAAACCTGCTGAAAAAAGAAGAGTTTCCCTATCTGATTCCGAGTGGCTCGACCTACGACTCGGGCGATTACCACACGGTGCTCGACAAGGCGATGAAAGCCATCGATTACCCGGCGCTGGTGGCGCAACGCGACGCCGCGCGCAAAGCCGGCAAACTCGCCGGCATCGGCATCTCGACCTGCCTCGAACCGTCAGGCGGTAATTCCGCTTTCGAACCGCTGTTCAACCCGAAGAACGACACCACGACGTGGATGGATTCCTGCCTCGTACGCGTCGATCTGTCAGGCGCGATCACCGGTGTGATGGGCACCTCGTCCGCGGGTCAGGGGCATGAAACGCTGGTTTCAACGGTGATCGGTGAAGTGCTCGAGCGCGATCCAGCGTCGATCCGTGTGGTGCGTGCCGATTCGCTCAGTGCGCTGCCGTCGAACAGTCCCGTCGGCAGCCGCATGGCCATCATGCTCGGTGGGGCGGCCGCCGGTGCGGCGCGCAAAATCAAGGCTACGCTGCTTGCCATCGCCGCACACAATCTGGGCTGCGAGGCCACCGCACTTGATTACAAGGACGGCAACATCAGCCTGCGCGCCGATCCGGCGAAAAAAATGTCCTGGGACGAACTGATCGCCATCGCGCATCGCAAATATCATCTGATGCCGCCGGGCTTCGAACCGGGCCTGCAAACGCAGTTCGTGTGGGAAGTACCCACCGGCGGCGTGCTGCCCACGGCAGACGGCGTGGCGCAAATCTACCCCTGCTATTCGTTCGAGACGCACATCGTTTATGCGCAGATCGATCCGGCCACCGCCAAGCCGGTACTCAAGCGTTATGTGTGCGGTCACGACTGCGGCGTCATGATCAACCCCGACATCGTGCACGGCATGACCTACGGCGGTATCGCCCACGGCATCGGTGCGGCACTCTACGAGAAGTTTTCCTATACCGAAGACGGCCAGCTTGAGAGCGGTACCTTCATGGATTATCTGCTGCCGAGCGCGATGGAAATTCCGTCGGTCGATATCGTCGACCACTGCACGCCGTCGCCGCTGACCACCTTTGGCCAAAAAGGCTCGGGCGAAGCCGGTTATCTAGGCGCACCGGCGGCGATTGCCAACGCCATCAACGACGCACTGGCACCGCTCAACGCCAGCATCGAAACGCTGCCGATGAGCCAGGAGGCCTTGTTCCGCGTGATTTCCGCCAGCGGCGCTGCCGGCAGTGGCCACCGTTAACATTCTCACCCCTTTCATTATTCATTCATCCTCCGATAAGACCCCACTATGAAATCCATCGTTATCGACGTACACGCGCACTTCACCCCGAAACTGATCGCGGAAAAATTCGACGCTGCATCGTCGCAATTCCCCGATGTCAAGTTATTAAAAAGCGACAAGGGGGTGGCCATCCAATTCCCCGGCATCGCGCCGACGCGGCCCATCATGCCGAAACTCTCCGACCTCGCTGAACGTCAGTCGTGGATGGACAAAAACGGCATCGATCACCAGGTGATTGGCGGCTGGCTCGACAGCTTCGGCTACGAACTGCCGGCGGCGCAGGGGGCAGCGTGGTCGCGTTATCTCAACGATTGCATGTGGCAACAGTTCCGCGACGAGCGCCGCTTTTCGCCGCTGGCCACGGTGCCGCTGCAAGACGGCAAACTCGCCGCCGAAGTGCTCGAAGAATCGATGGCCAAAGGTTTTGCCGGCGTCATGGTCGGCACCCTGCCGCACGGCGAACATGGCGGTAACCTCGACGACGCCTCGCTCGATCCGTTCTGGGAAACCGCCTCGAAACTCAAAGCCGCCGTGGTCATGCATCCGATGTTCGTCTGCGGCGAACCACGGCTCGCCGATTACGATCTGGTCAACGGCATCGGCCGCCTCGTCGATTCATCGATCGCGGTGTCGCGCCTGTTGTTCTCCGGCCACATCCTCAAATACAGCGGCATGAAATTCATGCTCTCGCACGGCGGCGCCGCACTGCCCTACGGTCTGGGCCGTCTCGCCCGCAGTCACGTGGTGCAGGCCGGCAAGGTCGCCGATCCGCGCCGCGGCTTTGCCGCCATGTATTTTGATTCCTGCGTGTTCGATTCGGATTCGCTCGACTATCTGGTGCAGAAGGCCGGCGTTGAACACGTCATGCTCGGTTCGGACGCGCCCTTCCCGATTGGCGATCCGGAACCGCTCAAGGTCTTCACTGACGCAAAACTGACCGACGCGCAAAAACACACCATCCTGTCGGCCACCGCACAGGCGGTGTTCAAGGTGCGCGCCGACGCCTGGACGCGCGACTGATCAACCATCAGCCACCGAGCACACCGAGTTCACCGAGGAAAAGCATGAATAATTCCGCACAACTCTCGCGCACAACAAGCCGATTCCGCAATCTCTGTGTGCTCTGTAGTCTCTGTAGCAGTCTTGTTTTACTGGTATCCGTCGGGGCAAACGAATCCTGCGCGCAGACCTGGCCGTCAAAACCATTGCACGTGGTGGTCCCGTTTACCGCGGCAAGCGCCACCGACACCATCGCCCGCATCGTTGCTGAACGGCTCGGCTCGCAGCTCGGGCAAACGCTGGTGGTGGAGAACCGTCCGGGTGCCGGCGGCACCATCGGTGTCGGTACTGTCGCGCGTGCCGAGGCCGATGGCTACACGCTGCTCGTGCATTCTTCATCGTTCACCGTCACGCCGACCACCTATCCGAACACGCCCTACGATACGCTGCGAGATTTCTCCGGCGTCACACCGTTGGGCAACCTGCCCAATGTGCTGGTAATCGCACCGTCGAAAAACATCCGTTCGGTGAAAGAACTGGTCGCCGCGGCGAAAGCCAAACCGGGCGCCCTCACCTACGCATCGGCGGGCGCGGGTAGCGCGACACAACTCAACGCCGAACGCTTCCGCCTCGGCGCCGGCTTTGAAGGTGTGCACGTGCCGTTCAAGGGCACCCCGGAAGCGCTGACGGAGATACTCACCGGTCGCGTCGATTATTATTTCTGCCCGGTGATCTCGGTGCTGCAGTTCATCAAGGAAGGCAAGCTGCTGGCGCTGGCCGCCGGCAGCAGCAAACGCTCCTCGGCCCTGCCCGATGTGCCGACCACGCTGGAAGCCGGCGTGCCGAATTCCGATTACAACTTTTATGTCGGCATGATGCTGCCGGCAAAAACACCGCGCGCGGTGGTCGACACGCTGTATCAAAACGTCGCTAGAACGTTGCAGGCCCCCGAAACCAAAGAGCGTCTGGGTAAGCTCGGTGCCGAACCCATGCTGATGACGCCGACGGAATTCGACGCGCACATCCGCCGGGAAATCAGCTCGAATGCAGCATTGGTCAAGGCCGCCGGCGTCACCGCCAATTAGCTGCGCCACCCACACGCAGGACCTCGGAGGAGGATGCAAGATGCCTACAGGCAACCGGCAACTGCTGTTATTCGCCACCATCGCGCTCGGCGCGGCGGTGGGCGCGCAGGCGCAAAACTATCCGACAAAAGCGATCCGCATCATCGTGCCGCAAAGCGCCGGCGGTTCGAGCGATCTTGTCGCGCGCCCGCTGGCGGCGCAACTGACGCAACTGCTCGGCCAATCGGTGGTGGTGGAAAACCGGCCGGGTGCGGGCAGCGTGATCGGCACCGATCTCGTTGCCAAGGCGCCGCCCGACGGCTATACGCTGTTGGTAGTGGCGGCGTCGGTGACCATGAGCCCCAGTCTCTACAAGCTGCCCTTCGATCCGGTGCGCGATCTGGCGCCAGTCAGCCTGCTCACTTCGCTACCGAACATCCTCGTCGTGCATCCGTCGCTGCCGGTGAAATCGGTGAAGGAACTGCTCGCCTTCGTCAAGACGCGCCCCGGCCAGTTGAATTTTGGCTCCAGTGGCGTGGCCACCGGTACGCATTTGTCGATGGAATTACTCCTGCACATGACGGATTTGAAGATAGTGCACATCCCGTACAAGGGTGGCTCGCTCAACGTCAACGCATTGATCGCCGGCGAAACCCAGGTGAATTTCTCCACCATCTCGACCGCGTTGCAGCACGTCAAGACCGGACGCCTGCGCGCGCTGGCGGTATCGACCGCCAAACGCGCCGCCGCCGCGCCCGAGGTGCCGACCATCGCCGAAGCGGGTGTGGCGGGTTATGACTATTCGTCGTGGATCGGCCTGCTGGCGCCGGCCAAAACGCCGGCCGCCATCATCACGCGCCTGAATAGCGAAGCCAACAAAGCGGTGCATACCGCCGAGGTCAAAGCAATACTGGCAATCGAAGCCTCGGAAGCCGTCGGCACCACGCCCGACGAATTCGAACTCATCATAAAGCGCGAAGTGGCGCGCTGGATACAGGTGGTGAAAGCCGCCGGCATCAAGGGCGAATAGCCGCGCCGTCGCCGCCGCATTATCAGCATCCGCATCAGCACGCAGCCGTCCCCGACATAACGCAAAAGGTGAACAACGTGGCCCTCCAGAAAAAAACCCCGCCTAAGAAAACATCGCGCGCCGCAGCCCCCGCCAACAAAAAGTCGAAGGCAGCGTCCGCCACCAAAGCCAAGGCGGCGCCCAAACGCGGTTATCCCGATCTGCACGACCATCTGAAGACGCTGGAAAAAGAAGGGCTGCTGATCACCGTCACGCGCAAGATCAACAAAGATACCGAGATGCATCCGCTGGTGCGCTGGCAGTTCCGCGGCGGCATTGAAGAGAAGGACCGCAAGGCCTTTTTGTTCACCAACGTCACCGATAGCAAAAAGCGCAAGTTCGATATTCCGGTGGTGGTCGGCGTGCTCGCCGCCAACCGCGAGATCTACCGACTCGGCATGAACTGCGATCTCGACAAGATCAACGAGACCTGGATCAAGGCAATGGCGAACCCGATTCCACCGAGGGTGGTCACCGACGCGCCCTGCCAGGAGATCGTGATTCAGGGCAAGGAACTCGATAAACCCGGCAAGGGCCTCGACGGCATTCCAGTGCCGATCTCAACGCCGGGCTGGGACAACGCACCCTACACCACGCTGTCGCAATACATCACCAAAGACCCCGACACTGGCGTGCAGAACATGGGCATCTACCGTGGTCAGGTGAAAGCGCAGCGCCGCCTTGGCATGAATCCATCGCTCGAATTACGGCCCGGCATTTTTGTGCACTGGGAAAAGATGAAGGCACGCGGCAACAAAAAGCTGCCCGCCGCCGTCATTCTTGGCTGCCCGCCGTGCGTGGCATTTACCTCGGCGCAGAAGCTGCCGGAAACGATGGACGAACTGTACGTTGCCGGCGGCCTGGTCGGCTGCCCGATCAACGTCGTCAAAGCCAAGACCGTCGACCTCATGGTGCCGGCCGAAGCCGAGATCGTCATCGAGGGTTACATCAACACCGAATTCCTCGAACCCGAGGCGCCGTTTGGCGAATCGCACGGCCACGTCAATCTGCAGGAATACAACGCCTACATGGAAGTGACCTGCATTACGCGCAGGAAGAAGGCGATCCTGACTTCCATTATCTCGCAGGTGACGCCCAGCGAATCGAGCCTGATCAAGCGCGTGGCGATGGAACCGCTGTTCTACGACCACCTGCGCAACAAACTTGGCATCCACGGCGTGAAGAAAGTCTCGATGCACGAACCGCTGACCAATCTGCGCAAGGTGCTGGTACTGATCATGGACCGCAAAACGCCGCCCACCGAGGTGTGGCGCGCGCTCTATGGCGCGGCAGCCTTTCTGCGCGCCGGCGGCAAGTATGTGATCGCAGTCAACGAGGATATCGATCCCGACAATGCGGACGCGCTGCTGTGGGCGATGTCGTATCGCGCCAATCCGGCGCTTGATCTGCAGATCCTCAATCACCGCGATCAGGGCCACGGCCCGCGCAGCAGTCGTAACGGCGGGCAGGACGCCTCGGTGTTGATCGATGCGACGTTGAAAGAAGACTTCCCGCCGATCTCGCTGCCCAAACGCGAGTTCATGGAAAACGCGAAGAAGATCTGGGAAGAACTCGGCCTGCCCAAATTGAAACCGCAGGTGCCGTGGTTCGGCTATTCGCTCGGTGAATGGTCGGAGGAGTTCGATCGTGCGGCGGAACTCGCGGTGAAGAGCGAATACTTCAAGACCGGTGAACTGATCGCCAAGCGGCGGCGCCGCGACGTGAAGATGAATACCGAAGTGCGCACCCTCAAAGACCCGTCGAAAAAACACTAATGGTCTAAGGTCTGTAGGGTGCGCACTGCGCACGCGGAACGACAGCGGCAGGGGCGCGGTGCGCACCCTACAGACGATCGGATAAATTGATTAGCAGTTCCCTGGAAACACGCGGAGTATAAAAATGAGAATTGCTAAATTTTTTGTGGCGACACTTTTAGCCTCACTGTGCTCCACGACATTGCTTGCCCAGCCCTACCCGTCGAAACCGATCCGCCTGCTGGTACCCTTCGGGCCCGGCGGCGTCGGCGACATCACCTCGCGCGCCGTCATGCAAAAAATGAGTGAATCAATCGGCCAGCAGATCATCATCGATAACCGGCCGAGTGCCGGCGGCATCGTCGCCACTGAAACGGTCGCCAAGTCGGAACCCGACGGTTACACGCTCTACCTGATGAACAACACCAACGCGGTGAGCGCGGCGTTGTTCAAGAAACTGCCCTACGATACGATGAAGGATTTCGAAACCGTGTCGACTATCGGCGGCTTCAGCATCGTCGTGCTGGTGAGCCCCGATTCACCGGCGAAAACCATCAAGGAACTAATCAGCCTGGCGAAGGCCAGTAGCGGCAAGTTCAACATCGGCTCGATCAACATCGGCACCACCCAGCATCTATCAGCGGAATTATTCAAATCAATCGGCGGGCTCGATATCACCAGCGTGCCGTTCAACAACACCGCCGGCGTACTCACCGCGCTACGCGGCGGCAGTGTGCAAGTAGCGATGGAATTCCTGCCGCCGGTATTGGGGCAGATACGCGCCAACGCCCTGCGCGCCGTGGCGGTGTCATCGATGACACGCTCGTCGATGCTGCCGAATGTGCCGACGCTCCACGAAAGCGGCCTCGCCGACTATGAAGTCAACTCATGGAACGGCATCGCGGTGGCGGCCAAAACCCCCAAGGCTATCGTCGCGCGCTTGAACAAGGAAATCCACGCGGCGGTGAATTCACCGCTGATCGCACAGCGCTTTCAGGAACTCGGGGTCAGCCAGAATCTGAGTTCGCCCGAAGGCATGCGTAAACTGATGGTGGAAGAAATCGCCAAGTGGAACGCCCTCATCGACAAAACGAAAATTCAGAGACTCTAATCATGACCGAAGCCAAAACCATCCTCGCCCCCGATCCCAATCCGATCAAACCGCAATACACGCCGCCGGCGGGTGCCTGCGACGCGCACTGTCACGTCTTCGGCCCCGGCGCCATATTTGCATACTCGGCCAACCGTAGCTACACGCCGCCGGATGCGCCGAAACAACAACTCGCAGCGCTGCATAAACATCTGGGCTTCTCGCGTGCAGTCTTGGTGCAGGCGAGCTGCCACGGCCTCGACAACGGCGCATTGGTCGATGCGCTGACCTGGTCGAAGGGGGCGTGGCGCGGTGTCTGCATGATCGACGATACGGTCAGCGACGCAGAACTCGAAACGCTGCATGCGGCCGGGGTGCGCGGTGCGCGTTTTAATTTCGTCGCGCATCTGGGTGGCGCTCCCGACCTGAAGGTGATCGAAGCGGTGGTGGCGCGCATTGCCCCGCTGGGCTGGCACCTGCAAGTGCATCTCGACGCCGAGGACATCCTCACTTATCGCGACTTTCTGCTCGGCCTTGAAATGCCCTTCATCATCGATCACATGGGGCGCGTGGTTGCCAAAAACGGTCTCGACCAACGCCCCTTCAAACTGATGCTCGACCTGATGCGGGAAGGGCGCGTGTGGACCAAGGTCAGCGGCTTCGAGCGCGTGTCATCCGCCGGCAAACCCTTTCACGACGCCATGCCCTACGCGCAGGCGCTGGTCGAAGCCGCACCGGAGCGCGTGTTGTGGGGCACCGATTACCCGCATCCGAATGTGAAAGAAATGCCCAACGACGGCGAACAAGTTGATTTGTTTGCGCAAACGATCACCGACGAGGCGATGCGTATACGCATACTCGTCGACAATCCGACGCGGCTTTACTGGCCGGAAACACTCAAAGGCTGAACCCTACTCCGGCTTGATGCCGGCGGCCTTGACGACTTTGGCCCAGCGGTCGAAGTCGGTTTTCAAATAGACCGCCAGATCGGCCGGCGTACCGCTGGCGGCCTCAATGCCGTCAACCGCATATTTCTTGCGCAGGTCTTCGCTGCGCAACACCTTGTTGAGTTCGGTGTTAAGGCGCGTCACAACATTAGCCGGCAAACCGACCGGTCCATACAATCCCCACCACTGGTTCGATTCGAAGCCGGGTAACGCCGCCTCGGCAATCGTCGGCAGTTGTGGTGCGAGCGTCATGCGTTTGAGGCTGGTCACCGCCAGCGCGCGCAGTTTGCCGGCGCGCGCCTGCACAGCGACGCTTGGATAGGCGGCGAACAATGACGTGACCTGCCCGGCCAGCACATCGATCACTGCCCCCGAGGCGCCCTTGTAGGGCACATGTAGCATTTTCACCCCCGCCTGCTGCATAAACAGCTCGCCGGTCAGATGGCTGATGGTGCCGTTGCCGTTGGAGGCAAAGCTAATGCCCTCGGGCGTCGCTTTGGCCAGCGTAATCAGCTCCTTGACCGTACGCACCGGCACCGACGGATGCACCGCCACCACATTGGTCGCAAAACCAACGAGGCCGACCGGTGTAAAGCTGGTGATCGGATCAAAGCTTAGACGCGCCGACAAATGCGGATTGATCGACATGGTGCTCGATGAGGTGATCATCAGCGTATAGCCGTCAGGCGTGGCCCGTGCCGCCACCTCGGCACCGATCGCCCCCGCCGCACCGCCACGGTTTTCCACCACGAACTGCAGGCCGAAGCCCTCGCTCAAGCCGTTCGCGGCGTGACGCGCCACGATATCGGCCGCGCCTGCCGGTGGAAACGGCACGATCACGCGCACCGGTTTAGCGGGGTAATTTTGCGCGCTGGCAACAGCGTAAATGCTCATCAACCCGACCGCGCAGCAATCTCTTGCAACAGTTTTAAAATTTTTCATCGTATGCATTGCCTCGAATTTCAAAAGAGCCACTGCGCGCCGCCAACCTATCCTTCCCCCGTTTACGCAGGGCAAGGAACCGGCTCAATGCGCGCGGTGGTATTGCCGCCTCCCCTGCGGAGCGGGGGAGGGCTGGGGTAGGGGCAAGAGGCGCCGCGATCGCCACGCCTTCATCAGGGCTCAATCAGTTTTGAAACACTCAAACTCTGGCCACCGGCAGTGGGCATGAACATCGATTTACCACCGGCACCGCCGGCCACGATCACGATCAGGTCTTCGGGCGCATTGATAATGGGCACCATCGAGCGGTCATCGGATTGATCGACAAATTCCGGGAACCGTGGCCCCTTCGATTTGCCGCGATTCTTCATCAGACCCCACGGCTGGCGCGCCATCTCAAACAAGGCGGTCTGCACCTCACGTTTACTCAATCCGCCGTCAGCCAGATAGTGCACGTGTTCCAGCCCCAGAGCGAGCACCGGATGGCCCTGCGAATACAGATTGTTGACGCCGAGGGTGGCCATTGATGACGCAAAGGTGCGCATGATTTCCAGCGGCTCGGTCTGTACGTTCTCGGTCATGCTGTGCGGCGCTTCGGCATTGACCACGGTGACGACGTCCTGCTCAGGACAAAAACCGCGCTCGACATGCAGCGGCTGCCAGGGGTTCGCCGCCTCGTATTCAGCGATGCAATAGGTGTATTTGCCCGGATGCCCGGTCTGCGAGGCATCGACGCCGGGCCCCGCACCGCCGATGTTCACCAGCACCAGCCGCAGGGCGCGACCGATCGTCGCATTGGCACGCCAGCCGGGCCCGAAGACACCGGTGCCGCAATTGATACGCAGGCGTTGCACGATCGGGCCATTAACGATAATCAAGGGCGCACCGGCGTGCGTGGTGGTCTGGCGGTGTTCGAGTCCGTAGGCGGGCTCCATCACCGCGCGCAAGGCCGCCACCACCACCGGCAGATATTCTGGCTTGCAACCCGCCATCACCGCATTCACCGCAACCTGACGCAGCGTCGCATGGCCAAATTTTGGCGGCACCGCACCGATTAACTCATCGGCAGCGTGCGCAGGCATGCCGGCGAGCATGCGTTCGACCCGCACTGCGGTCGGCGGCACGATCGGCAGGCCGTCAGTCCAGCCCTGCTCATAAAAATAATCGTTGATACGATCGAGCGCGTCGTCGCCATCGTCCAGGATTGGCATTTGTAGTGCGGTCATCGCGGCATCAACGCATCAGGTAGCGGAAACTGTTTGCTGCGGAATTCGCGCTCCAGTTGAGCGGCCGGCGTGGTCAGTAATTGCGCGCACAAGGCGGCGATTTCCGCGCCGCGCCGGTGCACCACCGATTCATCGCGATCACCCACCGGATGCGGCACCACAACGATCGGCAGCGCCACGCGGCCAACCCCCTCTGCGGTCACGCGAGCGAGCGGCGCGAACGCGGTACTAATAACGGTCACCGTGGGAATGCCAAGGTCTTCAAGCGCGGCCGCGTCACGCGCGGTCCAGGGGGTTGAAGAACCTCAATGCCCAACGCCGTTGATGACGGCGTCGCAACCGGCGGCCATCTCGGCGATAAACGGTGCGGGTATGCCAAGGTAACTCTTGCGCCAGAAGCTCACTTCAGCCAGCTTGTAATCACGCCGCAACACCTCGGCCACACCACCGAGCATCAGATCGGCAAATTCCTTGCAGTTATCGAGGATGCCAATGCGCGCGCCTTCGAGGCTCTGCAAACGCGGCGCCAGCACTCTGGCGGCGATATCAGCCGTGCCGTTGGGCAGCCACACACTCACATTGCCGAATGTCTGCTGTTGGGTCATGGCGTCTCCGCATCGTGAGAAAAGAGGGGCGATAGTAACAACTCGCACTCACCCTCACAAATACAGTGCGGATGAATTCAGCAACACTTGCTGTTAATCTCGGCCCTTCACTCAACCAACTGAGAAAACCTCCCATGGCAGCAAACGCACGTCCGCCGTTCGATCGCGAACTCACCGACATCGCAGACTATGTGATGAATTTCAAAATCAGCCGCCCGGCCATCGACGCGGCGCGACTGTGCCTGACCGACACCATGGCCTGCGCGCTCGACGCGCTCGACTTCCCTGATTGCACCAAACTGATCGGCCCAGTGGTTGAAGGCACCGTCGTACCCCACGGCTCGCGGGTTCCCGGCACACAGCACGTGCTCGATCCGGTGAGCGCAACCTTCAGCTTCGGCGCGATGATCCGCTGGCTCGACATGAACGACACCTTCACCGCCGCGCAAGGCAGTCATCCCTCGGACAATCTGGCCGGCATTCTGATGCTGGCCGATCATCTGACGCGCAGCGGCCGCACATCTTTCACCATCGCCGATGTCCTCGAAGCACTGGTGATGGCCTACGAAATCCAGGGCTGCATCGCCATCGAAAATGATTTCAAGGCGATTGCGATCGACCACCCGCTACTCACGCGCGTGGCATCGAGCGCGGTGTTGACCCGCATGCTGGGCGGCACCCATGCCCAGGTCGTCAACGCCGTATCCAACGCCTGGGTGGACAGCGGTCTGGCGGCGATACGCCACGCACCCAACACTGGTTGGCGCAAAAGCTGGGCCGCCGCTGACGCCACCCATCAGGCATTCAAGCTCGCACTGATGGCGGTCAAGGGCGAGATGGGTTATCCCTCGGTGCTGACTGCGCCGAAATATGGTTTTTATGCCGCTCACACCGGCGGCAAACCGTTCAAATTCCAGCGCCCTTACGGCGACTATGTGTTGCCGAACTCGATGTTCAAATTTGTCGCCGCCGGCATGCACAGTCAATCGTCGGTGGAATGCGCATTCCGCCTGCATGCATTGGTCAAAGACCGCATCGCCGACATCGCACGCATCGAAATCCACAGCCAGGCCGCATTGATGGGCATCATGTACAAGACCGGGCCGCTGCATAACCCGGCCGACCGCGATCATTGCGTGCAATACATCGTTGCCGTCGGGCTGATTCACGGCGAGCTCAAGCCGCAGGATTTTGAAAATGAATTCGCCGCCGATCCGCGTATTGATCAGCTGCGCGAACTGACCGTGGTGAGCGAAGAACCGCGTTACAGCCGTGACTTCGTTGATCCGGCCAAACGCTCGAGTGCCAACGCTGTGCAGGTGTTCTTTAAAGATGGCAGCAGCACGCCAAAAATCGAAATCGAATATCCGATCGGCCACCAGCGCCGGCGCGCGGAGGTGATGCCGGTGTTGCAGGCCAAATTCGCCGCCAGTCTGAAGCGCCGCTACACGGCAGCGCAGTGTGCGCACATCACTGCAATGTGCGCTGATGCCGCAGCACTCGACGCCACGCCCGCCGATCGCTTTGTCGACGCGTTTATCCCGGCATGAGGCGCGCTATGATTAAACCCCTCCTGCGCATCATAGGTGCCGCGCTACTCGCCGCGCCGCTCGCCTGCAGTGCGGCGGCAGCGGTCTGGAAACCCGAGCGTGCGGTAGAAATCATCGTCAACACATCGCCGGGCACTGGCAGCGACGCCACTGGCCGCCTGATACTACGTATGTTGACCGAGAAAAAGTTGATCGACGTGCCGGCGACCGTGGTCAATAAAATCGGCGGTGGCGGCGCCATCGGCCTGAACTACCTGACCCAGCACCCCGGCGACGGCCACTATCTGATGGTGACCTCACCGACCATCCTGACCAATCACATTACCGGCAAGGTTGCACTGAACTACACCGACACTATGCCACTGGCACAACTCGGTAGTGAATCGGTGGTGTTTGCGGTGCGCAATGAATCGCCACTGAAAATGCCGCGCGAACTCGCCGAGCGCATCCGCGCTGACGCCGCGAGTCTCAGCTTCGCCATCGGCAACTCGGTGGGCAGCCATAACCACATTGCAGTGGCCCTGCTGGCTAAAGCAGTGGGGGCCAACGTGCGGCGCCTCAAGGTCATTCCATTCAACGGTTCGACCGAGGGCATCACCGCCATGCTGGGTGGTCACCTTGATGTGGCCGCCACGCCCGCCGGCAGCATACTCCCGCATGTGCAAAGCGGCCGTGCGCGCGTGCTGGCGGTGGCCGCCGAGCAGCGCCTGGGAGGTACATTTTCAGCGGTTCCCACATGGAAAGAACTGGGGTTCACAGTCGTCTCGGCAAACTGGCGCAATGTGCTAGCCCCCAAGGGCATCAGCGAGGAGCAACTGCGTTACTGGGACCAGGTCTTCGCCAGACTTGCGCAGCTGCCCGAATGGAAACAGGAACTGCAAGCCAAGCTCGAAGAAGATACCTACCTGAACAGCCGCGACACGCGCCGTTATATGGCGGCCCAATACAGCGAACTCAGCGCCGTTCTTGGCGAACTCGGACTCACTAAATGAACGACAAAAAAAGAAACGCCCGCTTGCTCGACATCCTAGACACCCGTCGGGCGGCGGTCGCGACCTTGTTGCTGGCAGCACTCCTGTGTGCCACGACTGCCGCCGCACAAACCGCCTGGAAACCCGAACGTAACGTGGAGATCATGGTGCCGTCGGCGGCGGGCGGCGGCTTCGATCGCACCGGCCGCACGATCCAGAAGGTGGCGCAAACGCGCAAGCTGCTCGAGGTCAGCTCGACCATCATGAACAAAACCGGTGGCGGCGGGGCTATCGGCTGGGCCTACCTGAATCAATTCGCCGGCGATGGCCATCACATCGGACTCTGCTCACCGACCTTGCTCACCAACCAGATTACCGGCAGCAATAACATCGCTTACACCGACTTCACACCGATCGCGCAACTCGTCAATGAATACCTCGCCTTTGCGGTCCGACCCGACTCACCATTGAAGAGCGGGCGCGATCTGCTCGAACGCATGGCTGCCGCGCCGGGCTCGCTCTCGATCGCTATCGGCACCGCACCAGGCGGGCCCAATCACATCGGTGTCGCACTGGTGGCGAAAGCCGCCCGCGCCGATGTGCGCAAACAAAAAATCGTGTTTTTCAAAACCGGTAGCGACTCGCTCGCAGCCCTGCTCGGCGGCCATGTCGATGTAATGGCCACCACCCCCGGTAATCTCGCGCAACCGCTCGATTCAAAACAGGTGCGCATCCTCGCCATCGCCGCACCCCGCCGGCAGACCGGCGATTTTGCCGCCGTCCCCATCTGGAAGGACTTCGGCGTCGATGGTGTGTTTGCCAACTGGCGCTGTGTGATTGGGCCGCGCGGCCTGACCAAAACCCAGGTGACCTACTGGGAGGAAGTGCTGTCTCGTGTGGTCGGTTCCGAGGAATGGAAGAACGAGATCGAGGAAAATGCCTGGGACCCTAATTTCATGAAATCAGAGGCGACACGGAAATTTTTTGAAAGCGAATTTGCCATCGCTCGACGCACACTCACCGAACTCGGCCTGGCCAAATGAAAGTGTCCTCACTGCGCCCCGCACCCGATCGCCAGCTCGTCGACATTGCGCGCTATGTCGTCGAAAAAAAGATCAACAGCGCCCAAGCCTACGAGAATGCGCGCCTGTGTCTGCTCGACGCCCTCGGCTGTGCGATGCAGGCCTTCGCCAATCCGGAATGCATGAAGCTGGTCGGCCCAGTGATACCGGGCACCATCGTGCCCAACGGCGCGCGCGTGCCCGGCACCGCATACCAGCTCGATCCGGTCGAGGCGGCATTCAGTAGCGGCTGCCTGATCCGCTGGCTCGATTTCAACGATACCTGGTGGGCCGGCGGTCACCCGTCGGATAATTTTGCCGGCATCCTCGCGGTCGCCGATTACCTCAGCCGCACACGCGTGGCCGCTGGCAAGCCACCGCTGCTGATGCGCGACGTGCTAACCGCGGCCATCAAGGCTTACGAGATACACGGCGTGCTGGCCGAGGGCAATATCTTCAACAGCCCAGAGACCGGTCTCGATCTGGTCATCCTGCTGAAGATCGCCTCAACGGCGGTGATCACCCAGCTGCTCGGCGGCGGTGTCGCCGAGGTGACCGATGCGTTATCGAACGCCTTTGTCGACGGCCACCCGCTGAACACCTATCGGGTGATGCCAAATGCGGGTCCGCGTAAATCATGGGCGTCGGGCGACGCCACCGCGCGCGCGGTGCAACTGGCGATGCTGACAATGCGCGGCGAGATGGGCTATCCGACCGCCTTGAGTGCGCCGACCTGGGGCTTTTGCGACGTTCGCTACAACGGCCAACCGTTGAAGGTGACACGCGCCTACGGCTCGCACGTGATTGAGAACGTGCAGTTCAAAATTGCTTACCCGGCGCAGCGCCATTCGCAAACCGCTGCCGAATGCGCGGTGCGGTTGCATCCACTGGTGCGCGACCGCCTCGACGATATCGAACGCGTGGTGCTCAATACGCATAAACCGGCGCTGCTGAAAATCGCCGTCGACGGCCCGCTGCCCAACTTCGCTGCGCGCGATCATTGCCTGCAATATGTGACGGCTATCGGCCTCATCTTTGGCGACATCACCAGCGCCAGCTATGAAGATGGCTTTGCCGCCGATCCGCGCATCGACCGGCTGCGCGAAAAAATGATCGCGCGCGAAGATAAAAACTACACCCGTGATTATCACGGTCCGCGGCAGGCGAACCACAACGCCGTGCAGGTCTTCTTCAAGGATGGCGGTAAAACACCAAAGGTCGACGTTGAATTTTTAATCGGCGACGCACGCCGGCGTACAGAAGCAATGCCGCTGCTCGAACGCAAATTCAGGAATAACCTTGCCAGTCGTTACAGCGCGAAGCAATGCGCGGCCGTGACGCAACTGTTGACAGATGCAAAGCGTTTACAAGCCACCGCAGTGAATGAATTCATGGATCTGCTGGCGGTCTGAACGCGGCTGCGGTCGCGCAACAGCTATCACGGCAAACGGTAACCGCTCAGGTCTTGGGCCGCGTCATCGCGCCGCCGGAACCCAGCAATACCGCGCTGATCCAGAATAAGGGCTGCACACCGAACGCCGAGGCGATAGAACCGAACACCACCGGACTGACTACGCGCGTCAGATGGTTGACGGTAATACGCAGGCCCAGGGCCTCGCCCGAACGCCCCTCGGTGGAGTGGCTAAACATCAACATCGTAATGATGGGCTGGCCAAGGCAGATTGCCAGACCAAAAATAAAAGCCAGGATGGCGAGCGCGGTTGCGCTCTTGAAAAACGGCATCAGCAAAAAGGTCCCCGCCGCCAGATACAACGTGTAAGTCAGCAACTGTTCCATCGAGTAGCGGTTGATCAAACGCTTGATCACCAACTGCACGACAAAGGCAGCCGCGGCAAACATGCCGACCACCACACCGATCGCGGAGGCCGACAGGCCAATGCCGTGAGCGTAGACCGGCATATAGGTTTGAAACAAATCCTGCCCCGCCATCAGCAAGCCACCGGTAGCGAGCGTTTTGCGCACCGCCGGATCAGCGAGGGTTTCGCGCACTCCACCCGCCGGCCGCGGACCGGAAGTCCCGCCGGGCAGGCCGCCGCCCCAGCCGGCGAGCATGATCATCGGGATCAGTGCCAGCAGCGCCGCGAAGAGACAGGCGGTGGCATGCCCATAGTGGTCGATGGCAAAGCCGGCAAACAAGGGGCCGGCAAAATTGGCGCTGGCCACCATCAGACTGAAGATACTGAAATTATGGGTGCGATCCTGCGCCGGGCTCATCATGCCGATCAGGTTTTGCAGTGACACACTGAAGAAGGCGAAGGCAAAACCGTTGAGCGCCGACGCCACAAACAGCAGCGGCACGCCACCCAGGAAATACGGCAACAGCATGCCGCAGAGTACGATCACGGTGCCGCACAACACCGGCCAGCGTGCACCAACACGGTCGGTGATCTTGCCCGACAATACCGCCAGCAACATCGGAAACACCGAAAAAGTCGCCGTCAAAAAACCCACAGCGAGCGGCGCGGCGCCGAGATCCAGCGCGTAGAGCGACAACAGTACACGCGCGCCATTCACCGGCAAAAAGGTAAACAGCACGAGGGCAAAGGCAAAATAAATCGACATCGGGACCGTTCAATAAAAACGCGCCTGGCGGCGGGCGCCTGACACGTTTTGCACTGCGATTGGCGGGACGTGCGGCGGGTTCAACCTGCGCTCCGCCGGAGGGAATAAACAGCAAATTGTGATCCTGATTATAGGGCCGCCATGGTGCGCCCACAAACGGGGCAACCGGCAGGACGCGGCTATTTACCGGCGCAAGCAAGCTTCCAGGCGGTCTCGCCCAGGGTATTCGTCGCTACCGCAGACCATTCGGTGACATCTGCGTCGGAATAAACAATTTCACCCGCGCACATCTTCAAGGCGCAATCGATGGTGGCAAGGATGCGCACCTTCTTCGCTTCGCAATCGAATTCAAGGTGGGTTTTTTCAGCGAGATAAAGCTGGCCGTCGATGCTTTGCAGCTCTTTGAAATCGTGCAGGCTCCACATTTTGGCGAGCTTGCCGCTACGTTGCAGGGTGGCCGGATCGAGGTAGAGGGTGAAGGCATCGCCGGTGTTATTGGAAACACCGGCCTTCAGCCATTCAGCATGGGCAACTGGCGCACCCAGCAGCAGAACCATCGCGGCTGTGATCGAGAGTGTTTTCATCGCGCGCATTATCACGCGCCTGCAACCGGCGGCGCCACCACCATCCGCAGTTTGTTTGTCATACCTCAGCTCAAAGCCAGCCCTGACGCCATACCGCCGTGTCGCGCAAATCACGCCAGCGTATGGTGCGCGTGTGCTTGGTATAGACCGCTTCAATTTCGATCCACTCGATCTTTTCCACCGGGGGCTCCGGCAACACCACCTTGGTGACGACAAAATGCTTCTGCTTGGCGAGCGGCTGGACCGCGGTCCATTTCGTCAACAGCAGTTTTTTAGGATGCAGGCTAGTCATACCCTGTACACGCGATGCAGTGCCTTGGTCACAACCACTATGAGGCCGCTTCGAGTGCCGCCGCCAACGCGGTGACCGCCCTGGCAGCCGGTGCGCCGGGCAGCACCTCTAGCAGCAGCTTGCGTTTACGCACGGCATCGGGGACAGCCGGATCGAGCGGGATGTCGCCCATGTGCTGCAACTTGAGCTCCATCCCGAGTTGCGTCGTCAGAAAACGGTTTGCCACCGTCTGCAGCTGGCTAGCAATACGCCCACCCTCGGTGGCGTTCTTCACCTGATTGATGACGATGCGGAAATCCTGGCGCTTTTGCAACATCGCCAGGATTTTCACCGTGCCATAGGCGTCGGCAATCGAGGTTGGCTCGGGCGTCACCACCACGAGCACATCCTGCGCCAGAGAAGCGGTAAACAACACAAGGTCGGAGATACCGGCCCCCGTATCGAGCAGCACGTAATCGTAGCGCCGGCCAAGATCGGCAACGACCGCACGCAGCTCGTCCTGCACTTCACCGGTGAGGCGCGAATACTCCACCAAGCCCGAAGCGGCCGGCAGCAAGGCGATACCGCACGGCGCCATCAACACCGCTTCGTCGAGCGTGGCGCGTCCGGTCAGCACGTCATGTAGCGTGACCGTCGGGCGCAGATTAAAAATGATATCGAGATTCGCCAGGCCAAGATCAGCGTCGAGCAGCAAGACTTTTTTGCCGCGGCGTACGAGTGCGGCCGCCAGATTGGCGGCGACGAAGGTTTTCCCCACGCCCCCCTTGCCGCTGGTGATCGCCAGTATCTTGGCGCCCGCGGCGACCGCCGAAGTAGTTTCGTTGCTCATCGTTGATCCGTCATTCTTCAATAAAAAGCGCCGAACGTTCCGGCGCTGAAACACCCTGTTCCGCCGGCGCGTCGATCGCCACGCGGTTACGCCCGCCGGTTTTCGCCCGGTACAACTGACGATCAGCGGTTTCCATCAGAACATCGCGTTCAAGTTTCTGCCAGGGGGCGACACAAGCCACACCGATGCTGACCGTGACACGCAAACTGCGCCCGTCTGTCAGGGTGAGCGGGCTCTGTTCAATATTCCCGCGTATGCGCCCCGCCACTCGCTGCGCATGCACCGGCGTGCAATTGGGCAGGATCAGCGAAAATTCCTCACCACCATAACGGCAGGGCGTATCCATCGGCCGCATATCTTCACGCAGCCGGCGTGCGATCGACTGCAACACCAG
>CAMDSO010000049.1 GCA_945906935.1 Bordetella parapertussis | reverse complement strand
GTTTCAAGGGGCATTTACTGACGATGCATCTCCGTATTCCCTATGCCCGGGCGGCGGTGATGATCGGCGGCGAAAAAGTCAAGCAGTATTACGAGGAAGAGGGCATCGAGAGCCTTAAACCGGCACGTGCTAGGTTGGAGCCGCGAAATTACCCTGCTCCCGCCATATCGTCGTTGGTGATCCAGTTGAAGTTATCGTGCGGTTCGCGCAGGAGAACGGCGTCGACCAGCTTGTCATTGGCACACATGGCCGTGGCAAAGCCGGCAAACTGCTGCTCGGCCCGGTGGCCGACAAGGTGCTTCACCTTTCCGATATTACGGCGCTGATGGTCAATTAGGCAGGATCCTTGTGCGGTCGCGCATGCCCCGTTGATTGTTCCGTGGAGGCGTTGCAGATACAAAAAAATTGGGGCGGAAAGTATATTCGTCCACCATAAGATGGACCTGACGAGGAGGTGTGAAATGCATATCAAACGGGCGTTATTCAGCGGTATTGTTTTTCTGATTTCAGCGGGCGGGGCGGTGGCTGCGCAGTTGGCACCCGCGTGGGAACCGACCAAGCCGGTTGAATTCATCATACCGGCTGGCACCGGTGGTGGTGCTGATCAGATGGCGCGTCTCATCCAAGGGATAGTCGCCAAGCACAATCTGATGAAGCAGTCGTTGGTGCCGGTGAACAAGTCTGGCGGCGCGGGTGCCGAAGGCTTTTTGGCCGTCAAAGAGGCGAAAGGCGATCCGCACAAGATTGTCATCACTTTGTCGAACCTCTTTACGACGCCGCTGGCGACTGGGGTGCCTTTTAACTGGAAGGATATGACCCCTGTTGCCATGCTCGCACTTGACCAGTTTGTGCTGTGGGTAAACGCAGAGTCACCCTATAAAACTGCCAAGGAATACGTTGAGGCGGTGAAAAAGGCAGGCCCAAGCAAAATGAAAATGGGCGGAACAGGCTCGCGTCAGGAAGATCAGATTATTACTGTTGGCCTGGAAAAAGCGACCGGCACCAAGTTTATCTATTTGCCATTCAAAGGCGGCGGGGATGTTGCTGTGCAACTGGTGGGCAAACATATTGATTCGACGGTAAACAATCCCATCGAGGCGGTGGCGCAATGGCGAGCCGGCGCACTACGCCCATTGTGCGTGTTTGATGACACACGCATGCCCTACAAGAACAAGGTGACTGACACACAGTCCTGGAGCGATATTCACACTTGTAGTGAGGCGGGCGTACCGACGGACTATGTGATGTTGCGTGGTATTTTTATGGCGGGTGGCGTGACGCCTGAACAGGTGGCTTTTTATGTCGATCTGATGAAAAAGGTGCGTGAAACGCCGGAATGGAAGAAATTCATGGAGGATGGTGCGTTTAACCAGACTTTCATGAGCGGCAAGGAGTTTGTTGCGTGGATTGAGAAAAACGAAATACTGCACCGTGATCTCATGAAAGAAGCCGGTTTCCTGGCAAAACCCTAACCTTGAGAAAAGCCGGCGCGGGGTGGTTATGCCACCCCGCGGCGCTGTACACCTATGTCGACAAACCAAAATGAACCCGCAGTTCAAAACAGGACGATGGAAATCGTTGTCGCTGTATTTTTGCTTTGCATTGGCCTTGTGGTGGCTTGGGACAGTGCCCGCCTAGGAGCCCGTTGGGGAGATGATGGCCCCCAGTCGGGCTATTTTCCTTTTTATGTGGGCCTGATTATCGCCTGTTCTGCCGCCGTGATCTTGTGGCAGGCGTTGCGAGGTTTGACGCCGGATGGCCGCGGTACCTTTGTTAAACGCGGTCAGTTGAGGCTAGTACTGTCGGTGTTGCTGCCTGCGCTTGTTTATGTGATTGTGATTCAGTGCTTTGGCATTTATCTCGCATCTGCAATTTATATTGCCGGCTTCATGGTCTGGCTAGGCAAATATTCATGGTGGAAATCGATCGCGCTTGGTCTGGGGACCAGCGTTGCAGTATTCATGCTGTTTGAGGTCTGGTTCCAGGTTGCCCTTTTTAAGGGGAGCCTTTTCAATCCGTTGGCGGCCTTCGGCTATTGACCTCGCAGGGAGATTCGATTGGAAGAAATTAATGCCCTGATGCATGGGTTTTCAGTAGTTCTGACGCCGGTCAACCTCTTATTGATGTTAGTCGGCGTGACGCTGGGTATCATCATAGGCGTGCTGCCTGGGCTGGGCGGCGCCAACGGCATTGCTATTTTGTTGCCGCTTACTTTCACCATGCAGCCCACCTCGGCAATCATTATGTTGTCGTGTATTTACTGGGGCGCCTTATTTGGCGGTGCGATAACCAGTGTACTTTTTAATATCCCCGGTGAGCCGTGGTCAGTGGCGACGACATTCGACGGCTATCCGATGGCCCAGCAGGGGCGCGCTGGAGAGGCCCTGACCGCTGCTTTCACATCGTCCTTTGTGGGCGCATTTGTCGCTGTGGTCATGATTACCTTTCTCGCGCCTATGGTCGCCCGTTTCGCCCTGAAGTTCGGGCCACCCGAATTTTTCTCGGTTTATTTTCTGACTTTCTGCAGTTTCATTGGCATGGGCAAAGGGCAGGCCTTCAAGACCTTGGCGGCCATGATGCTCGGCTTTGCGCTCGCGGCGGTAGGTATGGACACCGTGACCGGCCAACTGCGTCTGATCTTTGGCTGGCATGAGTTGTTGCGTGGATTTGATTTTCTCGTCGCAGTGATCGGACTTTTTGGGATAGGCGAGATCTTGTTGTCGATGGAAGAGGGCTTATCGTTCCATGGCAAGAACGCCAAAATCAATTTTAAGGTGGTGTTGGAAACCTGGCGGAAGTTGCCCCGTTACTGGATGACTTCCCTGCGTAGCTGTGTGATTGGTTGCTGGATGGGTATTACGCCTGGGGGAGCGACACCGGCGTCTTTCATGAGTTATGGCGTCGCCAAGCGGATGTCGCCACAAGGTGACAAATTTGGCACTGGCCAACTGGAGGGGGTCGTGGCGCCGGAGACGGCGGCTCATGCGGCGGGCACCTCGGCATTGCTGCCCATGCTTGCGCTCGGGATACCTGGCTCGCCGACCGCAGCCGTATTGCTCGGCGGCTTGTTGATTTGGGGATTGCAGCCTGGGCCTCTGTTATTTATTGAAAAGAAGGATTTCGTCTGGGGTCTGATTGCCAGTATGTATCTGGGTAATCTCGCCGGCTTGATCATTGTGCTGACCTGCGTGCCTTTTTTTGCCGCAATACTGCGCATACCTTTTTCGATCATCGCGCCGATCATCGTGGTGATTTGTGCAATCGGTGCGTTTACTGTGCATAACGCAATGCTGGACATCTGGTTTATGATGATGTTCGGCGTCATCGGTTACGTCTTCAAGAAGCTGGATTACCCGATGGCACCGATGGTGCTCGCACTCGTGCTCGGGGACCGCGCGGAGGATTCGTTCCGGCAGTCGATGCTCATGTCGCAGGGTAGCGTCGACGTGTTTTTCTCAAACGGGCTGGTCGGCGGCATCATGACGCTGTCGCTGCTGCTCTTGTTCTGGCCCCTGTCCTCGCGGTTACTCGCATTGACGGGACGCAGCAAATAGCGATTTGAAACCGTCGTCCTAATCGAACTTGATTTTGCCTCGCCTTTTCAAGCGGGACAGTGTTTCGGGTGAGAGGTTCAGGTAGGAGGCTAGTTCTTTTTTCGGCAAACGCTCGATGAGTTCGGAATGCTTGCGCACGAAGCGGGCGACGCGCCCCGGTGCGTCGAGCAGGTGCAGCGTGATCGTGTGAGCCATGACCTCGCTCATTAATTTCATTACGGCAAATTCGAATTGATTTTTGACGGCGGGATGGCGGTCGATAAATGTCACCCAATCCTCAAGGTTGAGGCGCGCAATACGCACCCGCGTTACCGCGCGGATCGCATAGGGCATGGGTGTTTTCAGGCGCCAAGCCGCGTAGCTGGTGTCGATCTCGGTTTCTGCAGCAAAGCGCAGAATCATTTCCCTGCCGGCCGGGCTTGAGACGACGCGTTTGAGGACGCCATCGAGGATGAAATATTGTTGCATCAACTCGTCGCCCTGGTTTTCAAGCGGCGCGTTTTTGGCGTAATCGCTGACTTCGAGCATCGACTCGAGTTCTGACCACTGCGCAGCGGTCATTGATTTGAGCACCCTGTTCTGGCGCAGTTGCAGCTTGATGATCCTGGCTTCGGGATGGAGGCTGAGTAAAGGCATAATGGCGTTTGAACGGCGGTTTTCCGCGAGCGCTGAGTATAGCGAAATACGCTATGGCCACGCGGCCAGTAATCTGCGCGCCAGGCCGCGTGTTGCTGCTGGCAGTAATCTTGATCGCGGTCAAGAGTGTCTGACGACGGTATCGCCTATGATAGAGTTCTAGCAAATCAGAGCAATATAGAGATAGAGGCTGCACGGCTAGCAAATCAGAGCAATATAGAGATAGAGGCTGCACAGTTGGCCGTGAATGGTGGAAAGTCCGCCTCGTTTGCCTTCTACGGCAAACCCTTTGGAAAATACTTGATTAACTGACGGCGAGAACGCGAGGTATCTCAGCATGACGAACGAGACGCAACCCCGGGAAATGACCGATGGCTTTCATCTCATCATCGACGGCCTGAAACTCAACGGCATTGACACCATATTTGGGCTGCCTGGCATTCCCATCACTGATTTCGCACGTAAGGCGCAGGCTGCAGGGATGCGTGTCATCTCGTTTCGTCACGAACAGAATGCAGGCAATGCTGCAGCGATCGCCGGGTTCATGACGCAGAAGCCCGGCGTTTGTCTGACGGTGTCGGCGCCCGGTTTTCTGAACGGTTTGACCGCCTTGACCAACGCCACCACCAACTGTTTTCCGATGATCCTCATGAGCGGTTCGAGCGAGCGTGAGATCGTCGATTTGCAACAGGGGGATTATGAGGAGATGGATCAGCTTGCGATTGCCAAGCCACTGTGCAAAGCAGCCTTCAGGGTCCTGCACGCAGAGGATATTGGCGTGGGCATTGCTCGTGCAATTCGCGCCGCAGTTTCTGGCCGCCCAGGCGGCGTTTATCTGGATCTTCCGGCGAAATTGTTTGCCCAGACCATGGACGCCGTTGCGGGCAAGAATTCGCTGATCAAGGTGGTGGACCCAGCGCCGCGTCAGATCCCGGCAGCCGATGCGGTGCAGCGCGCACTTGACCTCTTGAAGAGCGCGAAGCGACCATTGATCCTCCTCGGCAAAGGGGCGGCGTATGCCCAGGCTGATGCCGACATCAAAGCTCTTGTCGAGAAGACCGGCATTCCTTATTTGCCGATGTCGATGGCCAAGGGCCTATTGCCGGACACGCACGAGCAGTCTGCTTCCGCAGCACGCTCCTATGTGCTGCCGAGTGCGGACGTCGTGTTGATCGTTGGTGCTCGCCTCAACTGGCTCCTCTCCCACGGCAAAGGCAAGACCTGGGGTGGCAAAACGCACAAAGACTGGGGCGGCCAAAAATTTATTCAGATCGACATCTCGCCGCAGGAGGCTGATAGCAACGTCCGCATCGACGCGCCGCTGGTTGGGGATATTGGTTCCTGTGTTTCAGCCTTGCTCGCCGCTATCGGCACCTCATGGACGCAGCCGCCAGCAGAGTGGTTGGATGAAATCGCGCAACGCAAGAACAAGAACATTGCCAAGATGGCCGAGACTCTGGCCAAGAATCCGGTGCCGATGAATTTCCATAGCGCACTGAATGTTGTGCGTGACATCATCAAGGCCAACCCCGACGCCATACTGGTCAATGAAGGCGCCAATGCGCTGGACTTCACGCGCAGCATCGTAGATATGTACAAGCCACGTAAACGCCTCGATGTCGGTACCTGGGGCATCATGGGTATCGGCATGGGCTTTGCCGTTGCTGCGGCAGTGGTCAGTGGGCAGCCCGTAATTGCCGTCGAGGGAGACAGTGCATTTGGGTTCTCAGGGATGGAAGTCGAGACCATCTGCCGTTATAACCTCCCCGTTTGCGTGGTGATTTTCAATAACAACGGCGTTTACGGTGGCACCGATGTCAATCCGACCGGCGGCGCAGATATGGCGCCAACAGTGTTCGTCAAGGGTGCGCGTTATGACAAGCTGATGGAGGCTTTCGGTGGCGTGGGTATTCATGCGACGACCCCCGCAGAATTGCGTAAGGCTATGGAAGAAGCCATACGCTCGCGCAAACCAACACTCATCAATGCAGCTATTGACGAAACCGCGGGTACTGAAAGTGGCCGCATCACCAGCCTTAATCCGCAAAGCGCGAACAAGAAATAAGTCAAACCATTGACCGGTGGCAGCCCGCATCCGGGCTTCCGCAGAATTTTTGGAGAGCAGAATGGAAGCATTAAAAGACGTTCGTATCCTTGATATGACCCACGTGCAGGCCGGTCCGACCTGTTCGCAGCTGCTCGCATGGATGGGGGCTGATGTGATCAAATTTGAGCCTCCACAAGGTGATGCAACACGCGGCCAGTTGCGCGATGTGCCGAATGCCGACAGCCTTTACTTCACCATGCTCAACAGCAACAAGCGCGCGATCACGGTGAATATGAAGACCCCGGAAGGCAAGGAAATCTTTGTCGCGTTGCTGAAAAAATGCGACATCATTATGGAGAATTTCGGACCGGGTGTTCTCGACCGTTTTGGTTTTACGTGGGAAAAGATACACGAGATCAATCCGCGTATCGTAATGGGTTCGATCAAGGGCTTTGGTTCCAATGGGCCGTATTCGGATTTCAAAGCCTACGAGAACGTTGCGCAGGCGATGGGGGGGGCCATGAGTACGACGGGCACTCCCGAGGGAGTACCTTTCGTTACTGGTGCGCAAATTGGCGATTCCGGTACCGGCCTGCATCTGGCGATTGGTTTGCTCGCTGCCCTGCACCAGCGTGATCGCACAGGGATGGGGCAATATGTTGAAGTGGCAATGATGGATGCCGTCATGAATCTGTGTCGTGTGAAATGGCGCGACCATCAACGACTGGCTCGCGCGGGGCTCTCTGAATACTCCCGTCCCACGGAAGGCCTGCCGGCAACGCCGCGTGCGGGTAACGATTCGGGTGGCGGACAGCTTGGCAATGCCATCAAGTGCAAGCCGGGCGGCGTTGATGACTACATCTACGTGGTGGTTCAGGAGGCGGTGTGGGATGCACTGGCCAAACGCATAGGTCCGGACATCGGGCAGTCCAACCTGGCAGAAGATCCGCGTTTTGCAAAAATCGCCGACCGTCGCAAGAACCAGAGCGAGATGTGGAAATACATCGAGCAGTTTGCCGCCAACTATACCAAGCGCGAATTCATGGCGATTCTCAATCCGATCGATGTGCCCTGCGGCCCAATCATGTCAACCGCCGATTTGGCTAATGACGAACATGTGCGCGGTCGTGAGATGTACGTCGAGCTCGACCATCCGCAGCGCGGCAAATGGTTCAACGTCGGCATGCCCATCAAACTTTCGGCTTCTCCTGCGGTCATCAAGCGTTCCCCCACGCTCGGCGAGCACACGGATGAAATTTTGCGCGAAGTGCTTTGCATGAGTGAAGACGAAATCACCGCGAAAAAAGCCGCAGGCGCGTTTTCCATGCCACCGAAGAAAAAGTAGGAGTTACTCATGAAAATTGCGATTATCGGGCAGCAGGATTTTGGTAAAGCCGTGCTGGAGGCTTTTTTGGCGCGAGGCGATGAGGTGGCGGCGGTGTTCTGTGCCCCCGAAAAAGAGGGCGCGAGGCCAGATGTGCTGCGCGTGGCGGCCCAGGAAAAAGGGCTTTTGGTGCACCAGTTTAAGTCATTGCGTGAACCTGAGGCGGTAGAGGCGATGCGTGCGGCTAATGCTGATATCGGCATCATGGCTTTTGTCTTGCAGTTTGCGCCCCAAGACTTTGTAAATATCCCACGCTGTGGAACCATTCAGTATCACCCGTCGTTATTGCCGAAGTATCGCGGCCCGAGCTCGATCAACTGGCCGATTATCAAGGGTGAGACCGAGACCGGACTGACCATATTCCGGCCGACTGATGGGCTTGACGAGGGGGCTGTCGTTCTGCAAAAAATGACCCCTATTAGCGGCGATGATACGTTGGCCAGCGTTTATTTTGACCGCCTGTTTCCGATGGGGGTGCAAGCCATGGCCGAGGCGGCTGATCTGGTGGTGGCTGGGAAGCACCGGGAAGTCGTGCAGAACGAGGCGCTTGCCAGCTATGAAGGCTGGTGTCGTAGCGCCGAGGCGAAGATCGATTGGGCCAAACCGGTTGACCATGTTTACAACCTGATTCGTGGCTGTAATCCGGCGCCGGGAGCATGGACCACCCTCAATGGTAAGAAATTGCAGATTTTTGATACGCGTAAAGCTCTTTTTCGGCGTTTTGCCGACGTTCCCGGGAAGATAGGCGAAGTTACCGGGATTACGTCCCTGAGTTTCAAGATTGCCGCGCAAGGCGGCACGATCGAGGTTCTAAAGGCGAAGTTCGAGGACGGGAAGAAATTAAGCGGCGGTGAATTAGTTCAATCGGGTGGTATTGCTGTCGGAGCCATACTCGGGAACTGATTGAATGTGCTTCCTGACCAAAAAAAGCCACGCTATGCGTGGTTTTTTTTGCTGCTGAAAGCCCAAATAAGGGTCGTGGTCTAGTTCTTTTTTGTGGCCAAATTTCTTTGCGAAGAGTTTAAAAAAATCATATACTTGTCTTTGTTTTCCTTTAAATAATTGAATCATTCGCGGTAACCCTGCAGAATAAAAATACAAATTTGCTGGATTGGGGACGAAAAATTGACTTTTTGGAAATCTGACTGGTTTCTCGGGGTGATGGTTGCGCTGCTGCTGATGGTTGCATCCAGTAGTGACTTGGTGCAAAGCCTTGAACGTAAAGCCTATGACTTGGGCGTGCGGACTTCTTCAAGAGCTCCCTCGGACCGTATCGCTGTGATTGCCATTGACGATCAAAGTATCGCCAATCTTGGCCGTTGGCCATGGTCGCGTGACGTACACGCCAAAATGACCGACATTCTTTCTAATGCCAAAGCGAAGACCATAGGCTATACCGCGTTTTTTTCCGAGCCGCAGGTGGACGCCGGCCTTGGCTACATTCAGAAGATGGATGCAGTGTTCGGGGCATCACGCTTCAAGGGCTCAAAAGAACCTGATCTTGAGAAGCTCGAGATGTTGCTTGCTGAAGCAAATGCAGCGCTAAATACCGATCAAAAGCTTGCCGCCAGTTTCAAGCAGGCCAACAACGTTCTTCTACCTTTGATTTTTCAGCAGTTCCCGTTTGAGCCACGGGGAAATCCGGATAAGGCGCTGCCTGAAAACATTGCAAATAACAGTATCCTAATCAAGGGTGGCAATACCGAAGATCTCCCACCGCCAGGCACGAATATCGGTTATCCCATCGCAGAGTTGGCAGCTGGTGCGGTTGGATTTGGGCACCTGAATGTCCAGCAGGACGTTGATGGTGCTACGCGCGTCGAGCCCTTGATCGTCCGTTACTATGATCGGTTCTTCCCCTCGCTGTCGCTCGTGCTTGCTGCAAAAACACTCAATCTCAACGTTGCGGATATTCAGCTGACCCTCGGACAATCAGTCAAACTCGGAAAATTGCGCATCCGCACTGATTCTGAATTACGCATGCATACATTTTTCTACGGCGATCGTGATGGCAAGCCGGCATTCCCTGTGGATTCATTTTTCGATGTCTATACCGGCAAGATTCCCGCCTCGAAATACCAGGACAAGATTGTTCTAATCGGTGCGACCGCTGCCGGATTGGGGATCACCTTCCCAACGCCTGTCGCGTCTCGTATGTCGCCCGTAGAAACGCTGGCCCATTCTGTTTCAAGTATTTTGAAAGAGGATTTTTTTGTTCGCCCTTCCTGGGCGCCTTGGGTTGAGTATCTGCTGTTTCTCCTTGTTGCCGCTTATTTGATTGCCGTCCTGCCACGGATGAGGGCCGCCGTGGCGGCTATTTCTACCTCGGCTGCATTTATCGTTTTGTTGTGCACCCATTTCGTGATGATGGCCACCCAGTTAATTTGGATACAGTTGATGGTTACGGTGGCGTTATTATTGATTGGTCATCTTGCTTTGACTACCAAGCGTTTCCTTGTCACCGAGAGCGGAAAAGCTAGGTCGGATGTTGATCTGGCGCAGAGCCATCGCATGCTTGGCCTTGGTTATCAGGGGCAGGGCCAACTGGATACCGCGTTCGATTATTTTCGTAAACTGCCGCCAGATGATTCAGTGCTCGATCTAATCTATAACCTCGCGCTGGATTTCGAGCGCAAGCGCCAGTTCAATAAAGCCGAGAACGCTTTCCGCTATATCGCAGAAAAAAATCCAAAGTTTAAAGATATCGCAGATCGAGTTGGCCGTGCCAAAGCGATGTCTGAAACCATTATTCTTGGCGGGGGCGGACACCCTGGCGGTGCCATGATGCTGTCAGGCGGCGGTGTTGAAAAGCCCATGCTCGGCCGTTATCAAGTAGAAAAAGAACTCGGTAAAGGTGCGATGGGTGTCGTTTATCTTGGCAAGGATCCGAAGATTGGCCGTGTTGTTGCCATCAAAACGATGGCGCTCTCACAGGAATTCGAAGCAGACGAGTTGCAGGATGTCAAAGACCGCTTCTTCCGTGAGGCAGAGACCGCTGGACGTTTGAATCATCCGAACATCGTGACTATCTTTGATGCGGGCGAAGAGCATGACCTGGCATTTATTGCCATGGAATTTCTAAAAGGCAGGGATCTCGCACCGTATATAAAGCCGGACAATTTACTTCCGCAGCCCAAGGTTCTTAGCATCGTCGCACGCGTTGCTGAGGCGCTATCGTATGCGCATGTAAACAATGTTGTGCATCGCGATATAAAGCCGGCCAATATCATGTACGATCTTGGAAGTGACACGGTCAAGGTCACTGATTTTGGAATCGCCCGTATTACGGACTCATCAAAGACCAAAACCGGTATGGTTCTGGGAACCCCGAGTTATATGTCGCCGGAGCAACTCGCCGGCAAAAAAATTGAGGGACGCTCCGATTTGTTTTCTCTCGGGGCTACCCTGTATCAACTCCTTAGCGGCCAGTTGCCTTTTCGTGGCGACTCGATGGCGCAATTAATGTTCAAGATTGCAAACGAGCCGCATGCGGATATTCTGACTCACATTCCAGATTTGGCGCCGGGCTTGGTTGCTATTATTGATCGTTTGTTGGCGAAAAATCCAGATGACCGGTTTCAGACAGGTGAAGAATTAGCCCGTGCAATCAGAGCTTGCATGGCAGAGGGGGGCGATCCTGCCGCCCGTTCAGATATCGTCGATATTGAATTGTGACTCTTATGGCAGAAAAACTGGCGATTTCACTGGAGTTCGCAACCGCTACTGATCCGGGCATGGTGCGTTCGCATAACGAAGACAGTATTGCGACCGAGCCAGAAATCGGCTTGGCGGTACTTGCTGATGGCATGGGTGGCTACAACGCCGGCGAAGTGGCTAGCGGTATTGCCGTTGCGATGTTGACGACGGAAATGAAGCTGGCAGTCCAATTGCATGAGCTACATATGCCCTCTGTGGATGGCAGTGAACCAAAGGCCGCAGCCTTGGTGCGGGAGAATTCAGGAAAGGCAAATGCCGCGATTTATCAGACTGCCCAAAGTCAGCCCCAGTATGCCGGAATGGGTACCACGCTGGTTGTTGCGCTTTTCTTTGATAATCGGGTGACCGTCGGCCATATCGGTGACTCCAGGCTTTACAGATTGAGAAAACAGGAGTTATTACAGGTAACCCGCGATCACTCCCTGTTACAGGAGCAGATTGATAGTGGAATGCTCACCAAGGAGCAGGCGCGTTATTCACAAAATAAAAATCTGGTGACGCGTGCCGTTGGTATTGACCCAAATGTGGAAACCGAAGTGCATACCTACGACGTAGAGAAAGGCGACCTCTATCTGTTGTGTTCTGACGGACTTAGCGACATGGTGACGGATGAGGATATCAGTGAAACACTCGATGCAATGCGTGGGAACCTGCCGCTGGCCGCTCAGCAATTGGTGCAATTGGCTAATGATTGCGGGGGGCGCGATAACATTTCGGTAATTCTGGTTAAGGTAATCGACGATTTTGCGGCGCCGAGGGGCTGGTTGGCGAAGTTAACGGCGTGGTTTAGATAAGAAGGTTATAGGGAAATTGCCATGGCAAAGTTGATCATGAGTCTGGACAACGCGTTAATCCGCGAAGTGCCGTTAGACAAGGAGCGGATCACGATCGGTCGAAAATCTCACAACGACATTCAGATCGATAACCTTGCTGTCAGCGGTGAGCATGCGCTAATTGTGACGATATTGAATGACTCATTCCTCGAGGATCTGGGTAGCACCAACGGAACACTGGTAAACGGAAATCCGATCAAGAAACATATACTGCAAAGTAATGATGTTGTTGAGATCGGCAAGTACAAGCTGAAGTACTTGAACGAAGCGGGCGCAGGTCAGGCGACCGTTCAGGATTTTGAAAAAACTATGGTGTTGCGCGCACCTTTGTCCAAAATGCCAGGCGCCGCAACCGCCGATAATTTTGGTGACACTCAGATCAATCCAGTCGGCGCTACAACGACCACTCAAAGCAGGCCTCAGCCAACCGTAGTGGAAGTAACCAGACCTGCTGTTGGCAAACTCGCAGCCATCCAGATTCTTACCGGAACCTCGGCTGGCAAGGAGTTGGAATTAGTAAAAAACCTCACAACACTGGGAAAGCCGGGGGTCCAAATTGCAGTGATAACCCGGCGGCCCCACGGCTATTTTCTTACCCATGTGGAAGGTGTGCACTACCCTGTATTGAATGGGAAGCCGCTGGACGCGCAGGCGCAGCAGTTGAACGATCATGATGTGATTGAACTCGCCGGCGTCAAAATGGAATTCTTTCTGAAGGTTACCTAGAGCCTTCGATGTGGTTCCCCGCTGGTATTGCAAGCCGACTGTTGGCAGGTCTCGATTTTAAAAATGCCAAGTAAGCAGCTACAATGAACTTATTGATCGTGCGGTCATGTAGATGCGCCATTGCTTTGATGAAATCCACATCACGGGTTTGATGGTGTCGAATTTGACAACCCTGCGTAAAACAGGCGGATATTGCAAGGCAAGACGGGACTCCAATTGAAAAAGCAATTTGTCAGAACGGGCATAGGCATCGCCTTGGTTGCTGTTTTCCTTTTGCACGCTGCAAAATGGATTGAACTACCGCTCCTGCGACGCCTTGAAGCGATTGTCTATGACACGCGTCTTGTGCTCACTATGCCCCGCACTATTGACCCGCGGATTGTCATAGTAGATATCGATGAAAAGAGTCTGGTAGAAAAGGAAAACGGCGGGGAGGGCCGTTGGCCATGGCCACGTGACAGGCTCGCACAAATGCTCGATCAATTGTTTGACCACTACCAAATCGCAATCTTGGGCTTGGACATCGTATTTGCCGAGCGCGACGAGAGTTCTGGCCTACGTGTGTTGGAGGCGCTGGCTAAAAAAGAGCTTCGCGAAGTGAGTGGTTTTCAAGCGACATTACAGAAAATCCAGCCCCAGCTCGATTACGACGCGATATTTGCAGCCAAAATCAAAGACAGGCCGGTCGTTCTTGGGTACACATTTACGCGAGAGAAGGAAAAGGAGAGCGGATCTAAAGGGAAGCTGCCATCACCGGCACTTCCGCCGGGAACTTTTACCGGTAAAACGATTGCTTTTCCGGTCTACTCTTCATTTACTGCGAACCTGCCAGATTTACAGCGTGTCGCCACTAATGGCGGATATTTCACCCTAGATCCAGATCCCGATGGGATCCTGCGACGTGTTCCCATGCTCACCGAATATGCGGGAGCCTATTACGAGCCGCTTTCCCTTGCGATAGTCCGCTTGTTGCTTGGCAACGTCCATGTGGTTCCCGGATATCCAAGCGAAAAAATTGGAAGCAAGAACTATCCTGGACTTGAATGGCTCGAGGTTGGCCCTATCAAGGTGCCGGTTGATGAGGCTGCTGCAGCTTTGATCCCGTACCGCGGTAAAGGCGGGCGTGAAGGCAAGAGTTTCAACTATTTTTCCGCGATTGACGTTATTCAGGGGCGGGTAGCGGCAACTGAGCTGAAAGGAAAGATCGTCCTAATTGGAACAACCGCGCCCGGTTTACTGGACTTGCGTGCAACCCCGGTGGAGGCTGTCTATCCCGGGGTTGAGGTTCATGCCAACATAATCAGTGGGATGCTTGATCAGAACATTAAACAAAAACCGCCGTATGTGATCGGCGCAGAATTTATTCTGCTGCTAATCGTTGGTTTGGGGATGGCGGTACAACTGCCCAGGCTCAATCCGCTAAAGTCTCTACTTGCAACGGTGGCTGTGCTCTCTCTTGTGCTTGCTGCAAATCTGGCCATTTTCCACATTGGAAATCTAGTTTTGCCGCTCGCATCCGGCCTTGCGCTGATTAGTTTGTTATTCGCACTGAACATGTCTTATGGTTATTTCGTAGAGGCGCGAGGAAAGCGCCAAATTACGGGTTTATTTGGACAATACATACCACCAGAACTCGTGGATGAAATGGCAAAGAACCCGGATGGCTTCTCAATGGAGGGCGAGTCGCGCGAGATGACGGTGCTGTTTACCGACGTGCGGGGCTTTACAACGATATCCGAAGGACTTGATCCAAAACAATTGTCGCAACTCATGAATGAGTTTCTGACACCACTGACGGAAGTAATTTATAAGCACCGCGGAACGGTCGATAAATTCATGGGGGATTGCATCATGGCGTTTTGGGGTGCCCCGCTGGCAGATCCAAACCACGCTCGAAATGCAATCATGGCAGGTCTCGAAATGCATGATGCTTTGGCAAAACTCAAAACTGAGTTTGATGCACGCGGCTGGCCGGAAATTCGGATTGGCGTCGGACTTAATACAGGCCGCATGAGTGTAGGCAACATGGGGTCGAAACTCCGTACTGCGTATACTGTAATGGGAGACGCAGTGAACCTCGCCTCACGGTTGGAGGGCATTACAAAGGAATACGGCGCGGATATGATCGTCGGAGAGGCTACACGAGAGGCCGTACCAGACGTCATTTTCCGCGAACTTGATCGGGTCAGGGTGAAGGGGAAAGACGAGGCGGTCGCGATTTATGAACCTATTGGGTTGCAGGGAACGGTCGCGAAACCGAGGCTTGACGAAATCAGGCTGTACGCACAATTTCTGCGGTTTTATCGTGGACAAGATTGGGATCAAGCAGAATTGCAACTGTTAAATTTACAAAAGATATTGCCGGACAACAAGCTCTATAACGAAACGTTCGTCGGACGTATAGCCTTCCTGCGATCGAACCCGCCGGGTAACGGGTGGGATGGCGCCTTCACCTTTACAACGAAATAGCGATCTCCCGGATGAAACTCAGGATACTTGGTTGCAGTGGCGGCATCGGAGGACATCACCGTACTACTTCGATGCTGCTCGATGACGACATCCTAGTCGATGCAGGCACAGGGGTCGGAGATCTGAGTATTTCGGAACTCGCAAAAATCGACCACGTATTTCTGACGCACTCCCACTTGGATCATGTCACTTCGATACCATTTATCCTTGATACAGTCGGCTGGACTCGAGATCAAGCGCTGACGATTCATGCGCTCCCACCGACGATTGAGGTGCTACAACAGCACCTTTTTAATTGGAAATTATGGCCTGATTTCACACAGATTCCTGATCCGGAACACCCATATTTATGCTATCGCCCGATTGAGATAGGTAAGACTGAAATTATTGGACGCCGAAAAATCACGCCGCTGCCGGCTAATCATGTCGTGCCAGCGGTTGGCTTTCAAATTGATTCCGGTGATGCCAGTCTGGTGTACAGCGGTGACACAACAACAAATGATGCTTTGTGGAATGCGGTGAATCAGATAGAGAATTTGCGTTATCTAATTATTGAAACAGCGTTCTGTAATCGCGAGAAGGATCTGGCAATAGCATCCAAGCACCTGTGCCCAAGCCTACTAGCTGCAGAGTTGGAGAAGTTACAAAAAACAATCGAGATTTTTATCACTCACCTTAAGCCAAGTGAGGTGGAGGCGACCATGCGTGAAATTCATGAGTGTGCTGGTCGATGGAATCCCCGCATGCTGGAAGCCAACCTGATTTTCGAGTTGTAATGCACGCAGGTTTATCTGTATTCAATAAGTCCGGCGCTGACTTAGGGAAGAGCCACGATGAGTAGTGTATTGGAGGGCAAGCCGGTGGCGCACGACGGCCTCGCAGAGAAGTTGAATTTCTCCAAAAGCTTGCAGGCAGTTACCAATAAAATTCATTCCACGAATAATATCGACGAGATAATGCTCGAATTGAGCCAGGATCTTTGTGGACTCTTTAATGCGGACCGGCTCACCCTCTACCTCGTTAGCGACGACAAGACCTCGATCATCTCCAAGATCAAGACTGGGTTAAATTCGTTCAAGGATTTGAAGCTTCCGATTGCGGAGCAGAGTATTGCCGGTTTTGTGGCGGTGCATAAAAAAATGATCAACATACGCGACGTGTACGATGAGAAGGAATTGAAGTCGTATAGTCCGTATCTGAATTTCCTGAAGCAGGTAGATACCAAAACAGGCTACCGAACGAAGCAAATGCTGGTGGCGCCGGTAGTCGATGCGCAAAGCAAAGACCTAATCGGCGTAGTGCAGATCATCAACTCCAAAGCAGGCGAGCCCTTCCCTCCCCTGATGGAGGAAGGTACATTGCATGTTTGCGAAACGCTGGCGATTGCATACAAGCAACGGTCCAAACCGGCCCTCACGGTCAAGGGAAAGTATGACGGTCTTGTTACGAATGCCGTTATCTCAGCAGAAGAACTCGAGCTCGCCACCCGTTCATCACGGCGCAAGAATCTCGATATCGAAACTGTTCTTATCGACGAATTTCAGGTAAAGGTGCAGGCAATAGGCGAGGCGCTCGCGGCTTATTTTGGGGTACCCTATGAGCCGTATAGGGCGGATCGTATCAAGCCTCTTGATCTGCTCAAAAACCTAAGCCGCGAATTTATAGAAACCAGCATGTGGGCGCCAATCGACGAAACCGTTGAAGGAATCGTTGTATTGACCACAGATCCTGAAAAAATTCGCGGATCAAAAATTGTAAATAACGTTTACCCCAAAAGCAAAATCGCTTATTGCGTGTGTTGCCAGCGTGAGTTTATTGCGACCCTTGACGGGCTGTTCGGCGCATCAGGTATTTCCGGCGCCACGGTGCAAGTCGAAGACAATACGGACATTGGCGACCTATTGTCGGGAATGGCGGACGAGCAAGCTGACGAGAGTCCGGAGGACGTCGCATCTGCCGCCTCAGACAATGAAGTCGTAAAACTGGTCAACAAGATTATTGTCGATGCATACAAGCAGGGGGCATCGGATATTCATATCGAGCCGTATCCGGGCAAGGGTAAAACAGAAGTACGTTTTCGCAAAGACGGCTCCCTGATGCCGTATATTTCAGTGCCTGCAGCATACCGAAATGCCATTGCGGCACGCCTGAAGATTATGTGCGACCTGGATATTTCAGAGCGGCGCAAACCTCAGGATGGAAAGATCAAATTCAAAAAGTTCGGTCCGCTTGATATCGAACTGCGGGTCGCTACTATTCCGTCCCAGGGGGGCGTAGAAGATATCGTCATGCGTATTCTTGCCGCAGGGGAGCCTATACCTCTCGATAAATTGGGGCTCTCGAAATACAATCTTAAAATGTGTAAGGAAACCATCGAGAAACCCTATGGTTTGTTTTTTGTATGTGGTCCGACGGGTTCTGGAAAAACAACTACACTGCATTCTGTCCTCGGTTATCTGAACACGCCAGAAACAAAGATATGGACCGCAGAAGACCCGGTGGAGATTACGCAGCGGGGTCTTCGTCAGGTGCAGATGAATCCAAAGGCTGGCCTCACATTTGCCGTGGCGATGAAGGCGTTTTTGCGGGCAGATCCGGACATCATTATGGTCGGTGAGATGCGGGACAAAGAAACAGTCGGCACCGGCATTGAGGCATCCTTAACAGGCCATTTGGTCTTCGCGACACTACATACGAATAGTGCTCCGGAGTCCATCATCCGTCTGCTCGACATGGGAATGGATCCGTTTAATTTTGCAGATGCCTTGCTGGGTATTCTGGCACAGCGTTTGGCGAAGCGCCTATGCGCGAAATGCAAGAAACCGTACGCGGTGAATCCGGATGAGTTAAGTATCTTTCTTGATGAGTATTCCGCCGAACTTTTAAACACTGAAAGTTGGAAAAAAGATCCTAAGCGGGAGCGTGAGAAAGTGCTTGAGGGGTGGATCAAGGAATTTGGTAATGAAAAGAGGGAAATCATTTTTCACGGCCCCGGCGGTTGCGCAACTTGTGGCAACACCGGATACAAGGGACGTGTAGGCTTGCATGAACTGTTGATTGGTACAGATGCCATCAAGAAAAATATACAGGAACACGCACGTGTCGCAGAAATGCTTGCTACCGCGCTTGAGTACGGTATGCGCACCCTTAAACAAGACGGTATGGAAAAAGTTTTGATGGGAGTTACTGATATGGCACAGGTTCGTGCGGTTTGTATAAAATAAACGAATATCATATGAAAAAGCCGCAGTCTTCGCAGAGCACCGAGAGCATCCTCGCCCGTCTTGATCAACTCAATGAGATCGGGGTTGCGCTATCAAAAGAGACGGATACGAACCGTTTGTTGGAAGCCATTCTTGGGGCGGCACAAAAAATCACCAACGCAGACGGTGGTACGCTTTATCGAATGACAGAAGAGCGGACGCTGAAGTTCGAAATCATGCGTAACGATACGCTTGATATTGCGATGGGCGGGACCACCGGGGTACAGATTCCGTTCTATCCGGTTCATTTGTTCGACAAGGACGGTGGGCCCATAAAAAGCATGGTGGCGGCTTATGCTGTGCATCATGACGAATCGGTCAATATTGCTGACGCCTACACAGAAGAAGGTTTCGACTTTTCGGGCACCAAGAACTTTGACAAGAAAACCGGTTACCGGTCAAAGTCTTTTCTCACGGTGCCGATGAAGAACCACGAAAACGAAATCATTGGTGTTTTGCAATTGCTCAATGCAAAGGATCCTGTATCTGGCGTTGTAACGGCTTTCTCAAAGGCAGATCAGCAACTCGCCGAGTCGCTGGCTTCGCAGGCGGCCATTGCATTGACCAACCGTGCACTGATCAGTCATCTGGAAAATTTGTTTGAGTCGTTCATCAGCATGATCAACGCCGCAATCGACGACAAGTCACCCTACACGGCGGGTCATTGTGCGCGTGTACCGCAACTGACGATGTTGTTGGCAGAGGCGGTTGACGCCATCCGGGTGGGGCCCCTATGCGATTTCAGCATGAGCGAAAAAGACCGTTACGAGTTAAAAATTGCAGGTTTATTACATGACTGTGGCAAGGTGACCACGCCGGTTCATGTGGTCGACAAAGCGACGAAACTCGAAACCATTTTCGACCGCATCCACCTGCTGGATACACGCTTTGAGGTTCTCAAGCGAGACGCCGAGATCCAGTCGCTAAAGGCCGGTATGAGCGGTGAAGCGCCTGTAAACGCCGCCGTTGATTTGAGGCAACGACTGTCCGAAATTGAGGCGGATCGCGCTTTTTTGCGGATATGTAACATCGGCGGAGAAATGATGAGCGATTCTGATCGGGAGCGTGTCGGTCAGATATCGACCAAGTACCGTTGGCAGGATCTTTCGGGAAAGACAGTTGATTTTTTATCGGTCGATGAGCTTGAGAATCTGACCATACGTGCAGGCACTCTTACCGCGGCAGAACGCGCGATTATCAACCACCACATTGATGTGACGATCCAGATGCTGGAATCGTTACCATGGCCAAAACATCTTAAGCGTGTGCCGGAATATGCGGGTGGCCATCATGAGCGCATGGATGGCAAGGGCTATCCTCGAGGACTGACCCGCGATCAAATGTCTTTACAGGCCCGCTGCATGGGAATTGCAGATATTTTTGAGGCGCTGACAGCCAAAGATCGGCCCTATAAAAAAGGCAAGACGCTGACGGAATCGCTCACCATACTTGGAAAATTCAAGCTTGGCGGGCATATCGACCCCGACCTGTTCGATGTCTTTATGTGGGAGAAGGTTTATCTGAAATACGCGGAACAATTCATGGACCGCTCCCAGATCGACTCGGTCGACCTGGCGAAAATTCCTGGCTACGTTGAGCCCCCCCAATAAACCCCCGGGCGAGTCTTGCTGAGAGTGGCTACTCGCCTGTTTTTCGTGTGATGTATACGATCATGCCTTCGGTGGCAAGTTCGACAAATTTCTCGCTATAACCCATATCCTGCAGTTCCCAACGGAAAGTGTTGCCCAGGCGCGCCTTCTTGTAAACGCCGAGTTTGTGTTCCGTCTTATAGGCGACTGCGCGCGTATACGTGTCTTCTAAAATAGTGGTCAGACGCTTCTGAGATATCTTTCTCTCGTTTCCCTTGTCGAGTGCCGGGGGATAGCGTTTGGCCAGATCCTGCGCCAGTGCTTTTGCAAATGTGTCTATATCATTGCCCGATGCTGAACCAAACAAACCCATGGCCATGCTCCAATTACGAAGTTTTATTAACTGCTTCTGCCGAGCAGTCGCTTCAGCATTGTTTTTCCGATGCCCAACCCTGAAGGCGTTGATACGCCTTGCGGCGCCTCAGCCTGCCCGACGCGTATGTCGTAGAGTAGCACGTCCCGACCGACCGCCTGGCTGCCGATGGGATCGACGCCGTGAAATGAATAATCATTCTTGATAAACGCAAACATTGAGTTTCGCCGGTATTCCATCGTTTTGACTTTTGTAAATCTGTGATGAGGATGATGTGGCCCTCCAGCGCAGCGAAACTCAGGATCGTTCGGCACGTAAATCGAAGTACCGAGGTGGGCGCGGCTATCGTCTTCAGGACAATAAAACAATACAGAAAGCAACCGGTGTGGCGCATCAGTATGCGGACCGATCGAAAAATTAGTCATGTCGCGAACGACCAACGATTCGGAACTATAGTAATTATTCAGCATGGCGGGACCGAATCGTTCATGTACGGGCGATTCAAATTTCCCAATGACAGAATTCATAAATCGAAAACCAAGAAACCAAGCGCCGAATTCCGTCCAGAATTCTTTCCGGTTCTCATCCAGTTTGCCTATCTCTGTTTGCGAGAACGGCAGGATAAAACGTTCCGGATAAGCCCCCTTTGGTACCCGCCCTGTGTCGCCGAGGCAAACCAGTGAAGCGTCGGTTGGCCAATTTTCACGCAAGCGCGTAAAAAAATCATCCGGAAAGATGTTATCAACGTAGATATGCGCATACGGGTAATCACGCATTGGCGCATTGTTAATCTGGTACAGAACGTGTTCTTCAGCGATGGAAGATATGATTGCCGACTCCCGCAAAAGCGCCCTCCGAGCGCAAAGCGCTGGATATTTGTGTTTCAGAAAAGCCAAATCCTAGTGCCACCATTTCGCGAATAATATTACGGTGCAATTCAAGATTGGTATTGATCTCGACAAGCACTGACTTCACAAGCGGATCTTTCAGGGTTTCAGCACAACCACGCAAAACTTTGTGCTCAAGGCCGTCAACGTCGATCTTTATATGGTTGGGGACAGGAATCACCCCATCCCTTACCAATTTGTCGAGCGTATTGGAAATGCACCCCTGGGAATACTGGCTCTCACGGCGTTCAAGCTGGTGATCGATCTGTTCACCAAAAGTATGGCAAGATCCTCCAGCAAAAAAATCACTCAAGTAGAGTCGTGAGTACGCAGACTCATCGCTTAACGCGAGGCAATAAGCAATGACCTGGTCTGAGAGGCCGTTGCGGATGATGTTCCTGTAGAGCAGAGCGTAATTTTGTGACTCAGGTTCGAATGCAAAGACGCGCACACCCCGTGTTTTCGCCGCCCATATTGTATACATGCCGACATTCGCACCGATATCGACCAACACCTCGTCGGCCGCAAAACCGCGAATCCACTCGATCGTGTCGGGTTCTTTAGTGCGTAGGGTATCAACCCGAAATTTAGCAGGCAGATTTGGGGTGCGAAAACTAACCTCGATCTCTCCCTCAAGAACGGTTAAATGCGGATCTAACGACTGGTATTCCTCGAGCGTGAGCGACTGCTCTAAAGCGCGTGCCGGAGTAGCTGGGAGTGGACGTCGAAACGCACGTGAAAGCATGCCAAATAGGTTCATCAGTTCCTTATATACCGCGCACAGAGGAGGCGTCAGGTTGCGAAATTTTTTTTTAAAATATAAGTTTACATTATGTGTTTCATTCAATTCCGACGTCAATAGCACCTCGCCTATAATGCACTAAACCTCCCGTATCGTATTCCATTGATCCTTAGACAATTATTAGCACGTATATTCCGTCGTGACTGTGATCCAGCGGCAACGGATGCGGACTTGCTGCAGCGTGGAATTCACCGTCAATTAGCCGGTGATGTAAGTGGGGCGGAAGCCGACTATAGAAATGCGCTCGCGGTTAATCCAACAAGTGCGGATGCGCAATTTCTCCTCGGTTCACTGCTTGGTGAAAAGGACCATCTAGACGATGCCGAACGGTATTTGCGGCAGGCACTTTCTTCAAGGCCCGGTTTTGCTGACGCCCAAACCGCGCTGGGAAATATCCATCTGCTTCGTCGCAACAACGACGCCGCGAAGGCCTGTTATAGCGCCGCCATCGTCCACGATCCTACCAATGTCGTGGCCCATTCGAATCTGGGGTTGGCCTGTCAGGTGCTGGGTGATCATGTCGGTGCGTTGGCAGCGTTTGAACATGCCTTCGAACTGGCGCCGCGCTTGCCGGGACTCATACGCAATCTGACCAATGAGCGTTTGATGCTCGAGCAATATGCGCAATCCGAGTCCCATCTGCTTCAATTGCTGACAACGCAGGCAGACGACTACGAAGTGATACTGAGTCTGGCTGACACCTTGCAGAAAACGCACCGTCCGCAGGCCGCGCTTGAATACTACCAGCGGGTGCAAACCCGGAATAGTCCCGATCCCGACCTCCTAAAAAAACTGGGGATCGCCTTTCAGGACCTCGGTCGTCTTGAAGAAGCGTTTGATTGCTATAGCGGGGCGATTGCTGCGAAACCCGGATTTGAACTTGCCCGATGGCATCGAACGCTCTGTTGTTTGCTACGCCATGATTTTTCGCGCGGTTGGGTGGATTACGATTTGCGCCTCCTATCCACGGATCAACCCCCGCGGCCCACCGCATATCCCGTTTGGCAGGGCGGGGAGACGACCAGGTTGCGACTATTGATTTACGGCGAGCAGGGGCTCGGTGACGAAATTATGTTCGCCTCGTGTCTGCCCGAAATGATAGCGGCCAGCCAGCATTGCGTCGTCGAATGTGCGGATAAGCTGTTACCGTTGTTTCAGCGGTCTTTTCCGGCGGCGGACGTACGGGTAACACCGATATCGGAAGAGCTGGCGGTAGACGCGCAGATTGCGATGGGTAGTCTGCCGCAATATGTGCGCAGAAACGCCAGTGATTTCCCACGTCACGACGGTTATCTGCAGGCGGATCCGGCTCGTATTGCGACCTGGCGCGAACGTCTCAATGCGCTTGGGCCGGGTCCCAAGGTCGGCATTTCATGGCAGGGTGGCACTTACACGACGCGCGCGCCGTTACGGTCGATTCCACTTGCGCAGTGGGCGCCGTTATTGGCGCTCAATGGTATCCATTTTATTGATATGCAATATACCGATTGTGCCGCGGAGATTGCCTTGGTTGAGCGGAGTCTCGGGGTCAGGATTCACCGCTGGGACGTGGCGCGGGAGGATTTTGAAGAGACCGCTGCTCTGGTGGCCGCCCTCGACCTGGTAGTCAGCGTGTGCACGACCGTGATTCATATTGCCGGCGCCCTTGGTAAACCAGTTTGGGTCATGACCCCCTTTAGCCCCGAATGGCGCTATGGCTATAGTGGAGAGGCCATGCCATGGTATCCCAGTGCGCGCCTGTTTCGACAACCTGCTTACGGGCAATGGCAGCCAGTCATCGCAGATGTGGCACAATCTTTGTCCACCTGGCGTGATCGCCAAACGGATACACATAACCCGCGTACATTGAATAGACCGATACCATGAGTTTTAACCGCTGCAGTCCCAGTCCACGCTACCTTGAGCTGCAGACGTTGTATCGTCAAATGCATCAGCAGGGTGAGCAATTTCTCGGTGTTACTGCTGAAAACACCTTCCCAGGCTTTAGCCTGGACGCCCAGTTGTCGCGTATCAAGGCGCTGGTCAGCCGCACGGAGGCCGATACCCTGCTTGACTATGGTTGCGGCAAAGGCCAGCAATATCAGCCCCGCCCCATCAAGGATGAATTCGGGGCGGTATGGCCTGCTGTGATTGATTATCTCGACATCGGTGAGCTGGTCTGCTATGACCCATGCTATGAGCCGCATAACAAGCTGCCTGAAGGGAAGTTCGACGGGGTGATTTGTACGGATGTGCTCGAACATTGTCCTGAGCTGGATTTGCCGTGGATCATCGGTGAGTTATTCGGCTATGCAAACAAGTTTGTCTTTGCGAATGTGGCTTGTTATCCCGCACATAAACGGTTGCCCAACGGTGAGAATGCGCATTGCACCATCCAGCCGGCTTCCTGGTGGGTTGCGCTGGTAGAGGGTATTTCACGCAACTATCCGGCTATTAGGTGGGAGTTCTGGGTGCAATCGCATGAAGAAACCGCGGACGGTGTGCGGCTGGTTGAACAAAAAATTGCTGGCTGAATTCGCCGTTTGTATTGATCACCAATTTCCTGCGCAGGACGGAGAACTATGATTCAGGTGTTTATCGGCTATGACCCCCGCGAAGCGATCGCCTTTAGTGTGCTCGCTTACAGCATACAGGCGCGTGCGAGCGTGCCGGTGGCGATTACGCCGATCATGCTGTCGCAATTAAAAGGCGTAATGACGCGGGAGCGACATCCGTTGCAATCAACGGATTTTTCGTTCTCCCGATTTCTGACGCCATATCTTTCGGGCTTCAGCGGTTGGTCGATCTTCATGGATGGTGACATGCTTGTTCTTGATGACATCGCTAATCTATACGCATTGCGAGATGATCGTTATGCGGTGATGGCGGTCAAGCATGAACATATTCCGCGGGAAAGCCGAAAATTTCTTAATGAGCCGCAAACCGCTTACCAGAAAAAAAACTGGTCTAGCCTGATGATGTTCAATAATGCCAGGTGCCAGGCCCTGACCCCGGATTATGTCAACACCGCATCAGGTCTCGAACTGCACCAATTCAAATGGCTGGACGACGACACACTGATCGGAGCGATTCCAGATCGCTGGAACCATCTGGTCAGCTGTCATCCGCTGCGCAAGGATGTCTCGCTGGTGCATCACACTCTCGGAGGACCGTATTTCGACGAGTGCCACGATGCCGAGTATGGCGACGAGTGGCGTCTTGAATTCAAGGCCATGTGTCGTGTCGATCAGCGCGACAAGTCCTGAATCATCAATCGCGCCACGCTTTTTGGTGGCCGCTCTTGGATGTTAGATGATATGGCAGCAATTTCTTGTTCGGGGGTGTTCCGTGGCGTTAGCGCCTGAAGCTAAGGCCTACTCTGCGTTACTGGCGGCTCAACCGGATGAAATCAACCTGCTGTGCGGCCTTGCTTCGACCTTGCTAGTGCAGGGCAAGTTCGCCGTTGCGCGAAATCATTTCCAGCGCGCTGTTGATCTTGTACCTGACTGCGTTGAAGCGCTGGCAGGGCAGGGTGAGTGCAGCCTTGAGCTCGGTGATTTCGAGGATGCACGCGATTGTTTTGAACTGGCGCGGGTGCATTCCCCTGCATCGCTGCCAGCCTTGCGCGGATGTGGCAGACTGCTGCGATTGTCGGGAGATTTTGGTGGGGCTGCCGCGCTCTTTGCAGAAGCGCTTGTCCTTGCCGGTCCGCACGCTGATCTGTTTTTCGAGCTTGGGCTGACTTTGAGCGGTGCCAGTGATATGGCTGGCGCAAAAGAAGCATATGAAAAATCACTCGCAGTCGAACCGTCGCATCTGGGTGCGTTAGTGAACCTCGGGTTGTGTTTCCTTACGCAGAATGCGGACCCGGCACGCGCACAGATAATTTTTGAGCGCGCCTGTCATTTTCATCCCGAGGCGGTCGCGGCTCAGGCCAATTACGGACTTGCCTTGCAGGAGCAGGGGTATTTCTCGCAGGCTATCGCCCACTATGATGCCTTGCTGAAGAAGCACGCGGATGTAGTCGAATATCGCTGGAACCGCGCACTCGCCTATTTGTGTCTGGGTGATTATCAGCGTGGCTGGCAGGATTACGAACTGCGGCATGTGCGCGGCGGGCGGGATGTCAGGCGTCAATTTGGTTTGCCGGAGTGGGCGGGTGACGCCTTCCACGGACGCCACTTGCTGGTCTATGCCGAGCAGGGGGTGGGCGATGAAATCATGTTTGCCTCCTGTTTGCCTCAGCTCATCTCCGGCGCCGCTTCGGTGACCATCGAGTGTGACGAACGGCTCGCCGCGTTCTTTGCGCGAGCCTTTCCACGGGCCACCATACGCGGTCGCACGCGAGGTGCTGACCTTGAGTGGTTGCGGCTGCTGCCGTCGCATGATGCGCAAATCGCCATCGGCAGTCTGCCGCGAATATTGCGAAAAAGCGCGGATGAATTTCCGCTTGAAGCCGCTTACCTAATACCGGATGCGGCGCGCGTGGAGAAATGGCGGCGACGTCTAGCTGCGGCCGGTGACACGCTGGCGGTAGGTTTGAGCTGGAGGGGCGGCACACGCAAGACGCGCGGCGCGTCACGTTCTCTGGAGTTGACCGATTTTCTGCCGCTTGCCATGAGCGGACAGCGGCGGTTTGTTTGTTTGCAGCGTGGTGATTGTAGCGCCGAGATCGAGATGGTCCGCGCCGCCGGCATGAAAATCGACTATTGGCCCGGGGTCCTCGATGACCTTGAAGAAGCCGCAGCCTTGATCGCCGCACTGGATCTGGTGATCAGTGTCGACAACACCATAGCGCATCTTGCCGGCGCCATGGGTAGGGCGTCCTGGACTCTGCTCACGCATGTGCCTGATTGGCGCTACGGCGTGGCAGGCGGGACGATGCCGTGGTATCCCTCATTACGATTGTTCCGGCAATCCGGCGATCGCACATGGCCCCCCGTTGTTGCTGCAGTGGCCGCTGCACTGTCGCAGTTGCCCGTGCGCTGAGCTTTTATCAAATGCCTGATACGTTGACGGGGTGGATACGGCGCGTGGCGCGCGGCTTGCGGGTCGCCGTGATCATTCCGGTAGGGCCCGGGCATGAGTCGTTATACACAGAGTGTCGCGCTTCGGTGGAACGCGCCTGGCGTAGAGGTCGCGGACCTTTTGTAGCAATGAGCCTGATCGCTGTCGATGACACCGGCGGCCGGCTGGGCCGCAGCCGGGCGCGCAATATCGGGATTGAACGGGCTGTGGCCGGGCGCGCCGACTGGATATTTTTTCTGGACGCCGACGATCTGATGACGGCGTCGGCGTTTGACACCATGAGCGCATGGGTTGACGGGCATGACGCCGTGTGGGGGTTGATCCTTGGAATTTCCCCAGCCGCTACCGCACCTCAATTGCGCATACCGCAGATCATCGGCATGGATAGTTTCAACGATCTTCTGTTGTTCGAGCCGTTTTTGACCTTGCAGATGGGGCATTTTGTGCGCGCACCGGTTGCCGCCGCAGTGCGTTTTGACGAGTCGATGGATGCCGGTGAGGATTTCGACTACTACTTGCGACTGTGGTCGGCATATCGTTGCCGCAAGATTGCGCGCGAGTTTTTTATTAATCGTCATGGCTTGCATTCTACGGGGCCACGCGCGGCCACTGCCGAGGATTGGGTGATGGCGGTACGCAGCCGCCAGCGTAGAGAGCGCGAAAAGCATCAACTCGATACAAACTCAGATATGGCGCTCGAACTGCGCAACCAACGGACCGCCGAGTTGCACCGATTTTGCCGTCTGCAGGGATTGGTCGGTGCGGATCAATGCGTGGCATTGTCCAGCAAAATGCCGTTTTTCGGTGAAATCGAAATCGACGAATATCAGGGCGGCATGCTTATTCTGTGTGACGACGGCGCTGATCCGGTCTGTGCCCGTTTGGCGTGGACCGGCGAATATCAGTCCTTCGCGAGCTCATTGTGGCAGTTCCTGCTAGCCGATGGCGGGACGGTTCTCGATATTGGCGCTGGCGACGGTTTTTATGCCTTGCTGGCGGCGCGGGCGTTGGCACCAACGCGCGTCGTATGCATAGAGCACGATGATATAAACGAGGCACGTCTGCGCAGGAATGTCGCTCGCAATGCGGCAGATAACATCGATCTCCTGGGAGCATTGCTAGAGGATATCAATGCCTGTCTGTCAGAAGCGGATGTGACGGGCCTTACCGCGATCAGGATCGGTGCCGGTTATGCCACACCGGAAATTCTGTCGGGTCTTAAGAAAACCGTGGGTGATTATCAGCCCGATGTTTTGCTTGAAATGCCAGCACCGCTTGTCGTTGATTTATATGGCTGGCTAAAGCCCCGTCATTACCAATGCTATGTGATCGCTGAGAATGAACGCGAGTTACGCCGGTGCGATCCGGCAGACGCGGCGGGTGCCTGCGCTGACGGTTATTGGCTGCTGACTGCACGCTCGCCCCAGGCTCTCATGGATACGGCCGGATTCGCACTCGGGCGCTATGTCCAAACCTGAATCCAGCTTCATCGCGCTTGCCGCTACCGGTGTGCTGTGCAAACATTGCCCTTCCGCTTGGCAGAAAGGCTACTTACCGTCGCAGGCGTGATGAGCGGAGCGAGGGCAAGAGCATTTTTCAGGATCAATGTTTACCCATTACAAGCCAGCCGGCATGAATGCCGCGTTTACCCCTAGTGCTGAAGATCATGACGCGGCGCGTTTGCTTGCGCAAAGCGAAGACTTGCGGCGGGCGGGGGAACACTACCGGGCGCAATCCTGTCTGCGGCAGGCGATCGAACTGAAATACGATTTTGGCGAGGCCCATTTGGCTCTCGGTGATTTATACGCCGCTGCCGGCGCCGACGAAGACGCGCTGGATTGCTACCAGCTCGCTGTACATTTTGCGCCGCAACTATATCCGGCACACCTTGCCCTTGCAGGCGCGCTCTCCCGCCAACAACGACATGATGAGTCGGAGGCTGCCTGTCGTGCGGCGATATCTTT
>CAMDSO010000048.1 GCA_945906935.1 Bordetella parapertussis | reverse complement strand
GCGCATAGAGGAGCCGTCATGAATCAAACGCTGGGTGTCGTCAGTCCTGAGGGTCTGGCGCTGGGTAGCACGAAGGGCAGCAGCCCGCATCTCGACACGCTCGAAGGCAAGACCATCGGCGAGGTCTACAACAACCACTTCAAGGGCGAGTTGATGTTTCACACTTATCGCCGTCTCTTCAAGGAAAAATATCCCGGCGTCAAAATTATTCCGTATACCGAGTTCCCCATCGTTTACGTCGGTGGTGACCCCGCGACACAGCGCAAGATCGCGCAACAGGTCGCCGCACTGGCGAAGGAACGCGGCTGCGACGCGCTGATCACCGGCAACGGTGGTTGAGGCACCTGCACACCGGCCTCGGCGAGGCCGGCAATTGAAGCAGAAAAACTGGGCATCCCCAGCGTCGTCATCACCACCACTGGCTTTACGGCGATCGCGAAAGCGGTGGCGAAGGCCGAGGGCATGTCGAATATGCGGGTCGGTGAATATCCCGGCGCGGTTGGCGTGCACGCGGACGAACTGGTGGTCAAAAACGTCGAGGAGGTGTTGTTCGGCCGCATCGTCGATTGCCTGACCAAGCCGCAGAGCGGTGAAATTGCGCAGGCGGCTGCGGCCAAACCCGCCGACGCCATCATTTACGAAGGCAGTTTCGACGAGGTGAATGCGTATTTCCGCGCGCAGCAGTGGACCGATGAACTGCCGATCATTCCGCCGACACGCGAACGGATCGAGGCCTTCCTCAAATATACCGATCGCAAACCATTTGAACGCATTGCGCTGCTGCCGCAAGCCAATCTGGAAGCCGTGCCGTGGAACATCGCCGCCAATGCGGTGATGGCCGGCTGTAGTCCCGAGTGCATGCCGTTGTTGATCGCCGCCGTCGAGGCGCTGGCCGATAACGAATACAACCTCAGTAACATCGGCACGACATGGGGTGTTTTGCCCTTCCTGCTGATCAACGGGCCGGCGATCCAGAAAATGGGTATCGAGAACGGCGGGCAGATGATTTCAAAGGGTGCCAATCCGGCCATCGGTCGCGCGCTTGGGCTCATCATCAAAAACATCGCCGGCTATAAACTCGGTCGCAATTACATGGCTACCTTCGGTTACCCGATGAACTTCACCATTGCCGAGAACGAAGCCGAGTCGCCGTGGGCGCCGTATCAAGTCGAACACGGGTTCAAAAAAGAAGACAGCACGGTGACCGCCTGTGCGACGGTGACCTGGGGCTGGCCGCCGGCGATTTATGGCACGGCGGACAAAACCGCGGCGCAGACGGCGCTGGAGTTTCTTAGCATCGAATTGACCAAGAAACCCTGTCTGGCGCGTCTTGCCGAACGCGGGCCCAAGGGTTTTCGCAACATGATCACCATCATGATTGCGCCACCGGTGGCGAAGTCACTGGCTGACGAGGGCTATAGCAAGGACAAAATCCGCGACTACCTCTACGAGCACGCACGGGTGCCGTTTCGCGAACTCGAGTTCCTGCTCAAATACGGGCATTCTGAAGCGTTCACCATCCGCGATGCGGTCGACCGCGGCATCTATCCGCCGGAATACCTGGTGAAGGAAGACGAGCTGGTGCGCATTCTGCCGGGGCCCGAGGTGATTAATGTCGTGGTGTGCGGCGATCCGCATCGCAACCGCGTGATGGTGTTGTGGGGCGGTTACGTTAACCCGGTCACGCGAAAAATGGACTTTCCGACGCGTTGATTCAGACTGCACGCGCAAAGGCTGCCGCCACGATGAAACTGTCCGGACTTCGCTGTGTTCTTGAAGTGCACCGCTGCGGCAATCACATTTCCGCGGCGGCCGAGGCGCTGCACACCTCGCAGCCCGGTATCAGCAAGCAGATCCAGCAGATTGAAGCCGAGATCGGCTTTCCGGTGTTTCAGCGTAAGCGCAACCGGGTGGTTGGCCTGACCGAGCCGGGGCGAGAGGTGATCGCCATCGCGCAGCGCATCCTTAATGATGTCGACAGTCTGCAAACCCTGCGCGACGATTATCTGGATCGCGCCGAGGGCCGTTTGACGATTGCCACCACGCATACCTATGCGCGCTATGTGCTGCCGAAGGTGGTCGAGCGTTTCATCAAACAATACCCCGGTGTGCGCCTGAGTTTGCAGCAGGGCAACCCGACGCAGATCTGCGAGGCGGTGGAGTCCGGCGAGGCCGATATCGCGATCGGTACCGAAACCATGCGGCCGTTTCCGGGTCTCGCCATGCTGCCCTGTTTTCCGGTGGCGCGCAGCGTCATTGCCAAGAAGGGACATGCCATTCTGCGCGCGAAAAAATTGACGCTGCAGGAAATTGCGCGCCATCCGATCATTTCGCACGACCGCGTGCGCAGCGGCAGCTGGAAGGTGATGGACGCGTTTCACAAACAGGGTATCGAGCCGAACGTGATTTTCGGCGCGGTTGACGCCGATGTGTGCAAGACCTATGTCGAGCTCGGCCTTGGTATCGCTATCCTCGCCACGGTTGCGGTCGATCCCAAACACGACCATGATCTGCGCGCGCGCGATGTCAGTCATCTGTTTGAGTCGAGCACGACCTATGTCTCGCTGCGGCGGAACACTTATTTGCGGCGTTATGCCGGCCACTTCATCGGCCTGCTGGCACCGGAGTTGACCCCCGAGGTCATCCGCGGAGAATTGCGCCGGCCGCTATTGGTGGAAAAAACGCCGACGGCAAAAGTGCCAACGGTAAAAACCGCGCGTGCGAAAGCGGCGGGTGGGTAACGATCAACACAGGCGGAAAGAGAAAATGAAAACACTGGCATACAGCATATTCACCGCAGCCGGCATTACGCTGGCCGGCGGTGTGCAGGCACAGCAGGACTATCCGAACAAACCGGTGCGTATTGTTTATCCGTTTGCGGCAGGCGGCGGCGGTGATCTGGTGTCGCGCGCGCTGGCCGCCGAATTGGGGCGTGATCTGAAGGAGACCTTCATCATCGACAATCGCACCGGCGGCAACGGCAACATCGGCACCGATATCGTCGCCCGCGCTAACCCCGACGGGTACACGCTGCTGGTAACCACCAATGCCACCATCGTCATCAATCCACAGCTCTTCAAAAAAGTCGTGACGTACGATCCTGTGAAGGATTTTTCGCCGATCAGTCTGGTCGCCTCGCAGCCTTTCGTGCTGGTGCTGCATCCGTCGGTGCCGGTGAAAACGGTGCCCGAACTGATTGCGCTGGCGAAAGCCAAACCCGGCACGCTTAACTACGGTTCGTCGGGTTCCGGCGGCGGGGCGCATCTGGCCGGTGAAATGTTAAAGACTTTCGCTCATATCGATATCACGCACATTCCGTTCAAGGGCAGTAACCCGGCGCTGATCGCGCTGACTGGTGGCCAGATTCAGTTTATGTTTGTCGCGGCACTCGCGGCGATGCCGTTGGTCGAGCAGGGACGCTTGCGTGCAATCGCGGTGTCGACCGGCAAACGCAGCCCGGCGTTGCCGACGCTGCCAGCGGTGGCCGAGTTTCCGGGGCTGGAAACCTTCCAGTCAGATCTCTGGTACGGGTTTCTGGCACCGGCGAAAACGCCGCAGGCGATCATCGACAAACTCAACGCGGCAACCCGTGCGGCAGTGCAGCGCGCCGAGGTGAAGAACCGTATTGAACCGAGCGGCACCGTGCTGATCGGCAACTCGCCCAAGGAATTCGGGCAAATCATTCGCGATGATCTGGCGCGCTGGGGTAAGGTTATTACCTTGGCCAAGGTCACGCCGGAATATTGAGGCGCGGAGATTTTTTATGAATAACGAACCCGCCCGCTGGGACGCCACTGTCGAAGGCCTCTTGGCCTACGCACAGGGCGTGCGCTACGACGCCTTGTCGCAAGCCGTGGTGCATGAAACGAAGCGCCGTGTGATCGATACCTTCGCCAGCGCGCTAGGCGCGTATGCAGAACCGGTGAGCGTGATGTCGCGCGCGCTGGCGGCACGCACGCGCTCGGATCAGGCCGCACGCGTCTGGGGTAGCGAGATCGTCACCACGCCGGAACTGGCCGCGTTTGCCAATGGCGTGATGGTCCGCTCGCTGGACGTCAGCGATACCTATCTCGGCCGCAGTCGCGGGCATCCGAGCGACATGACGCCGGGCCTTATCGCGCTGGCTGAAGTCATGCACGCCGACGGCAAAGCCTTGATCGAGGCGATCTCGCTCGCCTATGACATCTATTGCAGTTTCTGCCAGGCGGTGGACGTCAATGCAAAAGGCTGGGATCAGCCGCTGTATACGGTGCTTGGCTGTGCGCTGGGTGCGGCACGCTTGCTGCGGCTCGACGCCGAGGCCACCGGCCATGCGCTGTCATTGGCGCTGACGCCGAATATGGCACTGGCGCAGGCGCGTCGTGGCAGCCTGTCGAGCTGGAAGGGCTGCGCGGGGGCGAATGCGACACGCAATGCGGTGTTTGCTGCGCTGCTGGCGCAAGAAGGATTTACCGGGCCCACCGCGGTGTTCGATGGCAGCGGTGGTTTGTGGGAGGCGATTGGCCGCAGCGAGTGGCCGCTGCCGGCGGCGCCGATGATTCCGTTGACGCATACGAAGAGTCTGCCGGTGTGTTATCACGGTCAGTCGGCGGTCTTTGCCGCCATCGAATTGCGTGAGCGCATCAAGCTCGACGCGCTCGACGACATTGCCGAGATCCACGCCGAGGGGTATGGCGCGGCGGTGTTCATGATGGGGGCGGATGCCTCGCGCTGGGCGCCGGCGACGCGTGAAACGGCCGATCACAGTCTGCCGTATTGCATTGCCATCGCACTGCTCGATGGTGCGGTGACCAGTGCATCGTTCGCCACTGCGCGCCTCCATGACCCCGCGGTTGTGGCGCTGATGCAGAAGGTCAAAGTGTCGGAAGATCCGGCGCTCTCGGCGCGTTATCCCGAGGGCGCGCCCGGACGCGTTACCATTCGTTTGAAATCGGGCGCAACGCAGTGGCTTGAAATTAGATATCCGCGCGGCCATGAAAAAAATCCGATGAGCGACGCCGAGATCGAACAAAAATTCCATACGATGTGCGCGGGGCGCCTCGATAGCGAACGGCGTACTGCGGCATTGGCGCTGTTGCGGCGCTTGGAAACGGTTGGCGATGTAAGTGCAGTGACCGCTTTGTTTGCGGTGGCATGAGCATTACAAAAAACTGAAACGGGTCAGAGGAGAAATCCAGGTGTCGACTGAAAAATCATTGCTGCCGGGCGCGACACGCACTCTGGCGGTATTTGCATCGAATCTGCGCTTTGCAGACATTCCACACGAAGCGGTTGAGCGTATGAAGCTCTCGGTGCTGGACAGCGTAGGCTGCTGTTTGTTCGGCGCCACGCTGCCGTGGACGCGCAAGGTCGCCACGCTTGCCAGAGCCGAGGGCGCCGCCCCCGTGGCCTCGCTCGCCGGCATGGGCGAGAAGACCTCGATTGCGCTGGCGGCGCTGGTCAACGGCACCGGCGGTCACGCCTTTGAACTCGACGACATCCACAAGGAATCCATCATTCATGCCGGTTCGATCGCGACACCGATCGCGTTGGCCTTTGCCGAGCAGCAGGGTGGTGCGCCGGGGCGTGACATCATCACCGCGATGATCGCCGGTTATGAAGTCGGTCACCGCGTCGGCAATGCGGCGACCATGAGCCTGTTCTTCCGCGGCTTTCATCCGCAGGGTACTTCGGGCACCTTCGTCGCTGCCGCCACTGCGGCGCGCGCACTCGGCCTCGACGCGGCGCGCTTTCAGCATGCGCTAGGGATGTGCGGTTCGCAGGCTGGCGGTTTGATGGCGGCACAGGAAGGCGCGATGGTGAAACGCTTACACAGCGGGCGTGCGGCGCAAAGCGGCGTCTATTCGGCGCTGTTGGCGCGCGATGACTTCACCGGCATCAGCGATGCGCTGGAGGCCGGCTACGGCGGTTATCTCAGCAGCTATTCTGACAAGCCTGCGCCGGCCCGTTTGACCGATGGTCTGGGCACGACCTGGGAAACGCTCAATGTCGGCTACAAACCGCATGCGAGTGTCACCAGCATCCACACTGCGCTCGACGGCCTCGCCGATATCCTGCGCGAGAACACGCTAACTGCCGATGATGTGGCGACTATGGCAGTCGGTCTCTCGCCGATGACGCATGTGCATTGCGCCTGGGAATACAAGGCGCAGGGCGTGACCGCCGCGCAGATGAACCTGTATTACGGGCTGGCGGTGATTGCCATCGACGGTATGGCGTTTACCGATCAGTATCGTGAAGACCGTCTGCACGATCCGCGCATACTCGACTTCATCCCGCGCATCACTGCCAGTGTTGACGCCGAGATCGAGACAATGGGCGCGCCGTTCCGCCATGCCGCACGCGTCAAGGTCAGCACACGCGACGGTCGCAGTTTCGAGAAGCTGATTCTGCATCGCCGCGGCAGCCCCGAGGCACCGCTCAAACCGCAGGACATTGAATACAAGTTCCGCCATGTCGTGCGTTCCTGCATCCCGGAAGCACGCATGCTGCGCATCGTGGATCTGGTGCGTCAACTGGAGCAGCTTGAAAACACGCGCGAGCTGCTTGAGCTCGTTGCCGCCCCCACTGTTTAACACTCGATCGAACCGGAAGGCCTTGCCATGTCAGTCAAAAAATCCGCTGTGAAACCCACCATTGCGGCGCAGCTTGCCGCTCATCACGCTGGCCTGTCGTACCGGCAGATCACGCCCGAGGGCCGTCATGCCATGAAGCGCCTGCTGCTCGATTACATCGGCGTGGCGATCGCCGGTAGCCAGAGCGAGAGCGGTGTGATCGCGCGTGAATTTGCCGCGCAACAGGGCAAGGCCGCGCAGGCGACCTTGATCGGCGGTGATGGTCGCGTGCCGATGGCGGCGGCGGCGTTTGCCAATGCGATCTCCTGTCACAGCATCGAACTCGATGACATTGACGTGCTCGCACTGTTTCATTTCAGTCCGCCGGTGTTTTCGCCAGCACTGGCGGTGGCCGAGGCGGTCGGCGCCAACGGCCGCCAGCTGATCACTGCACTGGCCTCAGGCTGTGAAGTCATGGAGCGTGTCAGTCAGGCGGCGAACAATGATTTGCGTAACCGTGCTTTTCACACCACACCGACCTGCGGCGTGTTCGGTGCGACAGCGGCGGCGGCGAGTCTGCTCAAGCTCTCGCCGGCCAAACTCACTTCTGCCTTCGGGCTAGCCGGCGCGCAGGCTTCGGGGCTGATGGAAATGTACGGGCCGTCGATGCAGAAGCGTTTCAATCCGGGGCCGGCAGCGCGTAACGGCGTTACCGCGGCGCACATGGCGCAGCTCGGCTTCACCGGTGCTGACACCATCTTCGAAGGTGAGCGCGGTTTTCTGCGCGCCTTTGCCGGTCGTGAAAAAGCCGGTGCCGAAATCCTGCGTGGTCTGGGCAAACCCTTCGAGCTGCGCATCGAATTCAAACCGTATTCCTGTGCGCGGCCGATCCATAACGCGATTGATTGCGCGCTGGAGATCAAAGCGAAACACACGCCGGCACTCGACAAGATCCGCAGCATCGTCGTCAAACGCCATCCCGACTGGGCGCACTATCACCAGAACATGGCGCCGCGCACGTATCACGAGGCGCAGGTCAGTCTGCCCTATTCGGTAGCCATCGCGCTGATCGAGGGCAAAGCGTTGCTGGCGCAATACACCAATAGCAAACTTGGTAACAAGGCGGTGCGCCGCCTGATGGATTTGACGCGCATCGAAACCGATCCGCGTTTGCCGCGCGGCGTGTCCTGCCATACGACGATGGCTATGGTCTCCGGCGAAAAATATGTGTCGCAGGTCGATTTCCCCAAGGGCTCGATTGAGAACCCGATGAGCGACGACGAATTGCGCGGCAAGTTCGAAAGCCTCGCCCTCCCGGTGATCGGCGAAATGCGCGCCGCGCAGATTTGCGATGTGGTGTCGCGTATTGAGCGCTGCGCCAACGTTGGCGAATTGATGCGTCGGCCCGGCGCGCCGGCACCTCGTAAGCGCGGTTGATGTTGCCGCTGCGTGCAGCGCTCGGTGCCGCGTGCGTGGTGTGCGCGGCGCTGGCTTCCGCCGACAGCGTTGCGCAGGGTTATCCGCTGCGTCCGGTGCGGCTGGTCGTGCCCTATCCGCCGGGTGGGGCGACTGACTTCACCGCACGCGAGATCGCGCAGGCGTTGAGCGCCTCCATGGGGCAGCAGTTCGTCGTCGACAATCGCAGCGGTGCCGCCGGTACGATGGGACATCACATTGTGGCGAAGGCGGCGCCCGACGGTTACACGCTGGTAGTCGGCACCTTTGGCGGGCTGGTTAGCGGTCCGGCTTTGATGGGCGCGCAGATTCCCTACGATCCGCTCAGGGATTTCGCGCCGATCGGGCTGGTGGTGCATTCGCCGTGGGCGCTGGTGGTGAATCCGAACCTGTCGGCAAAAAACGTGCGTGAGCTCATCGATATCGCGAAGGCGGCGCCGGGCCACTATCAATACGCGTCTACCGGTACCGGCACGCCCAATCATCTGGGCATGGTCTTGTTACTGGTCAACGCCAACATCAATATGCTGCACGTGCCTTATCGCAGCTCCGGCCAGATCACGATTGATCTGATCAGCGGCCAGGTGCAAAGCGCGTTCTCCGGTGTTCCGCAAATTATGCCGCATGTAAAAACCGGCCGTCTGCGCGCCATCGGCGTTGGGCATCCGCAGCGTTTGAATGCGCTGCCCGAGGTGCAGACGATTGCGGAAGTGGTGCCGGGTTTTAATAACTCCGGCTACTACGGTCTGCTGGCGCCACCACAAACCCCGCGCGTGTTGATCGAGCGACTCAATGCTGAGCTGAAAAAAGCCTTTAACGCACCCGACATGGTCAAGCGTCTGGAGAGTAACGGATTGGTCACCGCGACGGGTACGCCGCAGCAATTCGGTGAGCTGATCGGCAAGGATCTCGCCTTGTGGCGCAAGGTGATCAAGACGGCGGGTGTGACGCCGGATTGAGGGCGGCGGATTCGAGGATTGCCAATGCCGGAGCGTGCCCCAACCTGATCGTCCCCGTGTGGCGTACGCTAGGGCGGAGATCGATTCCCGGCGCTTTGAATAGCGGAATGCGCGACGTTTCTTCGGGCACCAAAAGCAAAGGGACGCATCTGCGTCCCTTTGCTTTTTCCGGTGACTGAGAGTTACGCGGCTTTGACCGCATCCCCCGCGCCGTCGCCGGCGATACGTCCGAACACCGAGCCTGAAACCAGGCCGGTGCCTGCCGCATAGTTGAAGTAGAAAATACCGCCGACCATTTCGCCGGCCGCATACAGGCCCGGTATTGGGTGCATGTTGACGTCGAGGACCTGGCCGTTTTCGTGGTTGATGCGCAAACCGCCGAAGGTGAAGGTAATGCCGCAGGTCACGTGATAGGCCTCAAACGGTGCCGTGTCGAGGACGATGGCCCAGTTCGATTTCTGTGGCTCGACGCCGACCGTGCAGCGGCCGTCTTTGACTGCATGGTTGAACGGCATCTCGGTTTTGATCGACGCGTTGTATTCCTTGATGGTCTTGAGGAATTGCGCGGCGTTGACACCTTCGAGCTTGTCGGCGAGTTCTTCCAGCGTATTCGCCGTGACCTTGGTCACCTGCTTGTCGTTGTACTCGGGGCGCAGCAGCGGCTTGGCCTTGGCGTCGAACACCTGATAGGCAAATTGCTCGGTCTGCTTCAACACTTCGGCGCCGTATTTGGCGTAGGTGTAGTTGTAGAACTCGATGCCTTCATCGACGAAGCGTTTGCCCTCGGCGTTGATCATCAGCGACAGCGGAAAGCTGTGGCGATACGAACTCTCGGGAATATTCAGGTCGCCGACTTCCGGCGCGTGACGCTCCCAGGACACGGCGTGGCGGCCCGACCAGTTGCCGTAGGGGCAGGCGCCGATGGCGAGCGCCATGTTCAGGCCGTCGCCCATGTTGAAGCGTGTGCCGCGGACTTTCGCCAGTTCCCAGCCCGGTCCGAGGTATTTGGTGCGCATTTCCGGATTGGCTTCGAAACCGCCGCAGCCGAGGATCACCGCCTTGGCGTGGTATTCGAGCTTTTTGCCCTTGCACTTGGCTTTGACGCCCAGCACTTTTTCGCCGTCATAGATCAGTTCGGTGGCGCGTGTTTCGTAAAAAATATCGACGCCTTTTTTCAAGGCGGTATTGGCCAGTGCTTCGACCAGACCCGGGCCGCCGCCGGCCATCCACAGCGGCATACGGCCGAAAAATTTGCGTTTGCCGTTGACCATTCCGGACTGGAAGCGGTAGTTCGGCAGGAAGCGTGCACCCTGCGAACGCACCCACACCATGGTGTCCAGGCTCTTGGTGATCAGCGCTTCGCTGAGGTTCGGGTCGGTGCGGAAATTGGTGACGCGGTAGAGGTCATCGTAGAACTCGTCGACGGTGTTGCTTTCCCAATCGACGGTATCAACTTCCTCGGGCGGAATATCGGTGAGCTTCTGCAGATCTTTGACGCCATCGTAGGCGAAGCGCATGACGCCACCGGCGAAGCGGCTGTTGCCGCCGGATTCTTCTTCCGGTGCGGCCTCGAGTATGGCGACGCTCACGCCTTTGTCGCGTGCTGCGAGAGCCGCGCATAACGCGGCGTTTCCCTTGCCAACCACGATCACATCGTATTGTTGCACGGCGCATTCCTTAACTGTTTTGTTCAATATAGGGCAACGATTTTAGCATTGACCGCCGGAGGCGAAAAATCGTTGCCTCCTTTTAGGCTGCGCTGATACCGATACTTTTGCGCAGGGCGGCGATGGAATCCAGCGCCGAACGCTTGAGCCAGCGCTTGCGCTGTCCGATCGGCGTGTTGTTGATCTCGGGGTTAACCTTCAACGCGACAAACACCGGACCCGGACGCGACAATATGCCTTCGATCTGGTTTTCGAACGTTTCCAGATTATCGAAGGCATAGGCATTGGGATAACCCGCGCCCTGCGCCAGCGTATCGTATTTGACCGCCTTGGCGTTCGGCACGGGCTGGCCGCCGGTGGTGGCATAGCACTCGTTGTCGAGCATAAAGTGGTAAAGATTCGTCGGCTTCTGTTCGGCGATGGTGGCCAGCACACCCATGGCCATCATGATGTCGCCTTCGGAATCAAACAGCACGACGCGGCGCTGCGGTTGCGCAAGCGCAAGACCCAGCGCAAACGAAGCGTGTCCGCCCATCGCCGGGTCACCCAGTGGCACATCCAGATCGGGCTGGTCGCTGATGTTGACCCAGTGGCGGCCGCCGCGGCCGGGTATGACGATGGCGTCGCCGCGATGGCGGTTGAAAATGTTCAGCAAGTCTGCGGTATTCATCATGTCTAAGTCTCCTGTCGCGCGCTTTACGGTTTGCTGGTAAAGCCGTGATATTCATCGCCCACCAACACGGCTACCGGCCGCTGCGTGCGCTTGGCTTCTTCGAAGGCAACCGAGATGCGGTCGGCATCTGCGTCGCTCTCGACGAGGTAATAGTTGATCCCGAAGGCGTTGAGAAAACGCTCGGTATAAGTGGCGGCGGTGTCGGTGTTGACACCGTGGCGGGTATAGCCGCGGTAGCCGATCATCATCACCACTGGAATTTTCAGGCCCAAGCCCCAGCCGCGCATCGAATCGCCGGATTCCATCATGCCGGTGTTCTGGATCAGGATCACGGGCACCTTGCCGCCGGCGTGCAGACCTGCGGCGGTTGAGAAGGCGAGTCCTTCGCGGCTCACGGCAACCAGTGTGAGGCTTGGTTCGGCCTTCATCAGCACATATAAAAAATTGGTTTCGCTGTCGGGCAGCCATACCACATGGCTGACGCCGTGTTTTTTGAATTCGGCGACAAAGGTTTCAGGGGAGAGGTGCGTTGATGAGTTCTCGGACATGTTTTTTCCTCCTCGGCAATCTTCACGATAACCGCCGGATTCTAGCAGACGGCACCTTTGATTTTCAGTCATCAAACGCCGTTGTGGCGAAGAATCCGCTCGCCTGTGTGTTCCTGTAGTCGGCGTCTTTCGCTGAGCCGATCAAGCGTGCGGTTGTCATGGTTCATCGCAACGCGTTGGCGGCGTTGTTCGTGGCGCCATTGCTGAAAGCACGATATGAAATTAAACTGGGTCAAAGAAAAAATCAGAGGGGAAGCTAATGTTATTGTCGATTCCAAGCATGTTTCCGCGCGCCGACCGCATACACGTGTTGCGCGACAATGAAACTGAAACCTGGCGCAGTGATTTCAGCGAGCGCAGGGCGGAGGTGCCGCAATTGCTGCTGGTCGAGCAAGAGGTGCCGGGCTCGCAGATCCTGCCGCACTTTCATACCATCGATCAGTTTCAGGTGTTTGTCGACGGTTCCGGCCGGCTTGGCAGCCATGTGGTCGATCCGATTGCGATTCACTACACCAACGGCTACACCGGTTATGGACCGATCGTCGCCGGTGAAAATGGTTTTTCCTATTACGTGATGCGACCGGGCTTCGATGTGCAAGGTTCGCATTATCTGCATGTGCCGGAGGCGCGCGCCAAACTCAAACCCGGCGGTAAGCGCTTCATACTGGCCGACGGCATCAAGGTGTCGACAATCGCCGATTTGCTGGCGCTGAAGGCGCCGCTGGTTGAGCGTGTGATTGGTGTCGAGCGGGCGGATGACCCCGAAGCCGGCGTGTTTGCCGATATTGTGCGGCTCGGACCGGCGGCGAGTTATACCGGCGCCGACCCCGCCACCGGTAATGGTCAGGTCTTTATGGTGTTGCAGGGTTCGATCGTGCATGCCGGCGCGGCCATGGGCCTGCGTGCATCGATCGCCATCACCGCCGATGAGCAGGCCGTCAGCTTTAGCGCCGGCCCTGATGGCGCACAGATCATGGCGCTGCAGTACCCGCGCCGGTCTTGACCGCGTTGGTTAATCAAAAGCGTTACGCGCGCGCTGCGGCGGGATTGTATCTGTGCCTGTGTGCCGGGCTGGTGCCGGCGCAAGAGTTTCCGTCGCGTCCACTGCGCCTGGTGGTTGGCTTTCCGCCCGGCGGTGGTGCTGATGGTGCGGCACGTGCGGTGGCGCAAAAACTCACCGAGAGTCTGGGGCAGGCGGTGGTGGTGGACAACCGCAGCGGCGCCGGCGGTAATGTCGCCGCTGAGATCGTCGCGCACGCGGTGGCAGACGGCCATACGCTGTTGGTGACCAGCCCGGGGCCGGTGGTGATCAACCCGGCGTTGTATTCAAGCCTGCCCTATGATCCGCAAAAAGAGCTCGCACCGGTGACGCTGATTGCCGCCGGTGCCAACGTGCTGACGGTGCATCCGGCGGTGCAGGCCAACAACGTGCAGCAACTGATTGCGCTGGCGCGTAGCAAGCCCGACACGCTGAATTACGCGTCGTCTGGCATCGGCACCATCCCGCATCTGTCGGGGGAATTGTTTCGTATCGCTGCGCACCTGCCTGTGGTGCACGTTGCCTATAAGGGCGCAGGTGCGGCGGTAATTGATGTGATGGCGGGGCGCGCTGATTACATTCTGGTGTCGGTGCCTTCGGTGTTGACGCAGATCCGCGCCAAACGCTTGCGCGCGCTGGCGGTGACCACGCTCAAACGCGCGGCTGCGCTGCCCGATCTGCCGACGATCGATGAATCGGGGTTGCCCGGTTATGAGTCCATCGCATGGTGGGGGGTGATGGCGCCTGCCGCGGTGCCGCCGGCGGTGGTCTCCACGCTTAACCGGAGCATCGTTAAAAGTTTGAATGCGACAGAAACGCGTGAGCGTCTGGCTAACGAAGGTGTCGAGGTGGCTGGTACTACGCCGGCACAGTTCGGCGCTTTCCTCAAACGTGAAACGACGAAGTGGGCGCAGGTCATCAAGACCGCGGGGATACGCATCGATTAAGCGGCTTGCGCCCTGTGTGCGTATCGGGCTGATCTCAGGGGCGCAGCGCGGCAACGATGGCATCCGCCAGCAACTCGATCGAGTTTTGCTTTTCGACCAGATAGCGGATGCCGAGGGCTTCGGCATTGTTGCGGGTTTCGTCGGTGATATAGCCCGAAATCAGCATCACCGGCAGCGTGGTGTGGATGTCATGCAGTTCGCGCGCCACATCCAAGCCCGACTCCTGCGGCATGTTGTAATCGGTCACCACCAGATCGTAGCTTTCAGGCGCGGCGCGCACGGCAGCCAGTGCGGCATTGCCGGTGGCAAAAGTAGAGACGCGAAAGCCACGCCGCGTCAGCAGACGCTTGACCATGAACACCATCGCCTCGTCATCATCAATGTAGGCGACGTGCTGGTCGCTGCCGGTGCTGTTGCTGGGTGCAGCAATTTGTGCGGGAGCGGGTACCGCGGCAATCGCCTCCGGGATGTAAATTTCGAATGTGCTGCCCAGTCCCGGCGCACTTTTCAGATCGATGAATCCATGGTGTGAACGAATGATGCCGTGCACCACGGAAAGACCAAGGCCGGTGCCTTGGCCCACCGGTTTGGTGGTGAAGAACGGTTCGAAGATGCGCTCTTGAGTGACCGCATCCATGCCGCTGCCGTCGTCTTCGACGGCAATGCGCACATAGCGTCCGGGTTGCAGGGTGATGCCACGGCGTGTACTGGCTCGTGTGAGTTCGACGCTGTCCACGCTCAAACAGATGCTGCCCTTGTTGCCGGCCATGGCGTGCCAGGCGTTGGTGCAGAGATTGAGCAGCACCTGCGAAACCTGCGATTCATTGGCACGTATTGAAAGCGCATCGCCAATCTGGCTGCTCTTAATTTGTATCGACGGCGGCAGGGTGGCGCGCATCATGCGGACCGATTCCTCGATCAGCGGTCTGACGGCGTGCACCTTGAAGTCCGGCGTTTCGCGCCGCGTGAAATCGAGAATCTGTTTAACCAGATCCTTGGCGCGGGTGCTCGCCTTGGCGATCTCATCGAGGCTCGTCATTGCATTGGGGTTGTTGCCAAGGTCTTCGCGTAACAGTTGGAGGTTGCCTGTGATGGCGCCGAGAATATTATTGAAGTCATGCGCGATGCCGCCCGACAGCGTGCCGAGCGCTTCCATCTTTTGCGTTTCGCGTATCTGTGCTTCCAGCTCCGCCTTGACTCTTTCGGCGGCCACTTGTTCGCTGATATCGCGCAGGATCACCGAAAACATACGCTGTCCGGCGACCATCGCTTGCGAGATGGATGCATCGACTGGAAATTCACTGCCATCGCTGCGCAGTGCACGGACTTTGCCCGTGCGCCCCATGCTGCGTGTGGTAACCCCGTCTTCGCCGAATTTGCGCATATGCGCGGCGTGCGTGCTGCGAAAACGTGTGGGCATGAAATCTTCGATCGGTGCGCCCATCGCCTCGGCCGTGGTACAGCCAAACATCTGGCAGGCGGCTTGGTTAAAGACGCGGATACGATGCTGCTCGTCGATCGTGATGATGGCGTCCATCGCCGACTCGACAAAGCCCGCGAGGCGGCGTTCGCTCTCGATCAACGCCTGTTCGGCGCGTTTTTGCTCGGTGATGTCGCGGATGATGGTGGCGTAGCCGGTGAGTTCGTTGCGCTCGTCGCGCACCGGCGCCTCGCTGATGGAGACATCGAGGCGCCGGCCGTCGCGTGTGAGGCGCTGGGTGACCAGATTGGGAGGAATTTTGCCGGCCTTAAGCAGAGCGATGGTTGGATCTCTTTCGTGCAGGAGTTCTGGCGGCGTCAGTATGCCCTGGCAGCCAATGGCTTGAGCCGCGGTATAGCCAAACATACGTTCCGCGGCGTTGTTCCAGGAAACGATTTTTCCGTCGAGCGAACGACCGATGATGGCGTCGTTGGCGTTTTCGACGATGGCGGCCAGTTGCGCCCGCGCTGCCTCGGCGTTTTTACGCTCGCTGATATCGCGGTAGACGATCGAATGACCGATGATTTTTCCGTCGGCATCATGCAGTGGCGACAAGACCACCGAAACTGGCATGTGGCGCCCATCTTTGGTGATGCGCACCGAGTCATGACTAGGCTGTTGGGTGCCGTCCATCGAGGCGATGCGGTTGCTTTCGCTGTCGGCGATGATTTCCGGCGGCGACAACAGCGCCAGCACGTCTTTGCCGATGATTTCGGCAGACTGATAACCGAACAAGCGCTCGGCGCTGGCGTTCCACGACAAGACCCTGCCGTCGAGGTCGCGGGTAACAATGGCGTCATGCGCGCTGTCGACCATGGCGGCGAGCCGTGCGCGGCTCATTGCGTCCTGCGCTTCAGAGCGCCGCCGCGTAATCAGCAGCAGCGTCAGCATCAACAGCATTGCCGTGATCAGAAATGCAGAAACCTGGTAGGTTTGGCGTAGCTGGAAATAATCACTCATGCCGGCTTCAATGCCCCACGTGATGAAGACGGCGAGCGGATAGCCACTGACCTTGCGGTAGGTAATGATGCTGTCGGTTTTTTCGATAACGCTGGTGCGGCGGTTTTCGCCGTAATCGGGGTCTGCGGCATTGAGCCCCGGCGTTTTTGCCGGATCGAGTGTGGTGTTCCGCGCGCGGTCGAAATTCCCGGAGCGCGCGAGGAAAATGCCGTCACTGCGCACCAGCGAGATACGGCTGCCGCCTTTGGGGGTGAGGTTGTCGTAGACCTTTTCCAGCGCCGGTGGCGGCACCGAGAGGGTCATCACATATTGCAGCCGGTTGCGGCGATCGAATATCGGCCGCGTGAACTGTATCGTCCACTGCTTGGACGTGCGGCCGAGTACCGGCATGCCAACGAATAATTCGTCGGTCAGGCGTTTTTTATGGATCTGGAAATGTTCGCGGTCGGCGACGCTGACCCGGCCGACGGGCGTTTTGCCGGTCGTGCTGTTCCACACGACCCAGCCGTTGATGTCAGTGACGCCGACTTGCAATATCGATTGATTGACGAGGAATTTCTTTTGTTTTTCGACTTCGGCGGCAAAGTTTTCCGGGTCGTTGCTCCAGACATCGCGCAGACGCAACATCGACATGTCGATGGCGCGCACCGACGAGCCGACGTGTTCGGCGAGGATCTGGGCCAGCGCGCGGTTGCTGGTTTTGGTTTCTTCGAGCGTGCGCTCTTGGAGGATTTGCAGGCTGATCAATACGCCTGCCCACAGGGCGAGCGCGACCACTGCAAAGAGGGTCAGATACTTGTTGCGGATGCTGGCGGCGAGTTTCGCGGGCATGTGGCGTCTTTTCGTGATGCCGGGCGCTGCGGTTGCCACGCTCTGCAGGATTCTATTAGACGCTTCTTTAACGGCTGGCTCTGCGCAAAGCTTGAGGGCCGCGTAAACGTGCCTTTTTTGCCGCGTAATAAGCTGGCAGATCATTGTCTTGTAATGGTGTGCTGCGATTGGAATATCGATTCTGCACCGGTGCTGGATTGCTATACCATAGCCACACTCAATTCAGACGACGGGCCTTCCCATGCAAACCCTTAAACGAAGCTGGTCATTGCGTATCGGCGATTTTGCCCGTGCGGTGTTCTGGGTGCTGGTGGTCGGCTTCATGCTGCTCACCGTGTTTGGTAACCGCGGCAGCGACACCCAGCGCACCGACCTGCTCAAGCGTTTCGAAAAGGAACGCGGTTCGCGCGTTATCTCGGTGATCCACCGCCAGGAGAGCACCAGCGTGCTGGGGGTGGCGGTCAACAGCCACATCAGCATCGAGGATTCGGAGGCGGTGCTGCGCGCCATCCGGCTGACGCCGCCCGAACAGCCGATTGATCTGATTTTGCACACCCCAGGCGGGCTGGTGCTGGCCTCGGAGCAGATCGCCAAGGCGCTGGTCGATCACAAGGGCAAGGTCACGGTATTCGTGCCGCATTACGCGATGAGTGGCGGCACCATGATCGCGCTGGCGGCCGATGAAATCGTGATGGATGTGAACGCCGTGCTGGGGCCGGTTGATCCGCAGATCGGCGGCATGCCGGCCGGTTCCATCGTCAACGTGCTGGCGCTCAAGCGGCTCGACGCCATCAGCGATGAAATTCTCATTCTCGCCGATGTGGCGCAAAAAGCGCGCGTGCAGGTGGCGTCTTTTGTTACCCAGCTGCTGCTCAAGCGCATGCCTGAGAAGAAGGCGGTGCAAGTGGCGACCATCTTGAGCGAAGGCCGCTGGACGCACGACTTTCCGTTGATCGTGCCGGTGGTGCGCGAGCTCGGCCTGCCGGTAACAACGGACATGCCGCGTCTGGTCTATGAGTTGATGGATCTCTACCCGCAGGGCAGAGGCGCGCGCCCCTCGGTGTTATACGTGCCGATGCACCGCAACCGCGACGAGCGCGGGGCCGCGTCGGGGCCGTTGACTGCGCCGCGCAAGGATGACTAAACGACAAACGCGGCGTCTGCCGCGCTGGAGAGGAGGCGGTATGGCATTGGAACCGGGCGATATTCTGCGTAACCACGTCAAGGAAAAACTTGCGTGCAACGAAGTCGTGGCCTCGATGACGGTGCGGCTGGTGCGCGATCCAGCGATCGCGCAGATCGCGCAGAGCGCCGGTTTCGACAGCTTTTATATCGATATCGAACATTGCAGCTTTTCGCTCGAAACCACCGCTGCGCTGTGCCAGGCCGGGCTCGCCGCCGGCATCACGCCGATGGTGCGCGTGCCTAACGGCAACCCTGAGTGGGTGACGCGCGTGTTGGAAGGCGGTGCGCTGGGTGTGATCGTGCCGCATGTGCGTTCGGCCGACGAGGCCAGGCGCGTTGTGGCGGCGGCGAAGTTTGCGCCCGTCGGTGAGCGGTCTTATGCCGGTGGTGCGGCGCAATTGCAGTTTCGTGCGTTTCCAGTGGTGAAGGCGATGGCGGCGCTCAACGCAGCGACCATGGTCACGGTCATGATGGAAACGCTGGAGGCGCTCGAGCAGGTCGAGGCGATCGCTGCGGTCGACGGCGTCGACATGCTGTTTATCGGCAGCAACGATCTGACCACCGAAATGGGTATCGTCGGTCAACTCGATGATCCGCGTTTGCGCGACGCTTTTGTGCGCACCATCGCGGCCTGCCGCCAACACGGTAAGCATGTCGGCATCGGTGGACTTGCTTCGCGGCCCGACCTCATCGCCGAATACGTAAAACTGGGTGCGCATTTTGTTTCGACTGGCACCGACCTCGGATTTTTGGCGGCCGTTTGTGCGCAAAAAGCCGCCGCGGTGGGCGCGCTGCGTTAGTCGCGTTGCTGCAGTAGCGTTGTTTTGGCAGCGCAACGCTGACCTTGCCTGCGGCGCGCACGCCGGCGAGGCAAGCGGGTAAAATCACCGCGCAGTGCGGATCTCCGTTGTGCACAATAAAAACCAGCAGACGTCGTTCTGCATCCCGTTCATTCCTCCCGACCACTCATTGTTGAAAGGTTGCGCCCATGGCCCATGTCGCCCGCAAGGAACCGCCGCACTTTGTCTATTTTCCCGGCAACTATCGCTGGTCGGCAGCGATGCTGAGCATGTTAAGTTCGGCGGCATGGGGTGGCTCGGACATCAACGAGGTCGACCGCATCGGACGGTTGTTGAAGAGCGCCAAGATGGAGGACGACGACGCCTGGTTTCGCGCCTGTGTCGAGGTCGCCGATGGCGTGCGCGCCACCGCGCAGCGCTTTGAGGCATCCGGGCATCGCCATTCGGCCGCGCCTTTTTATCTGCGCGCCTGCAAGTATTACCAGATGGGCGAGCGTTTCCGCACGCCCAAAGATGCCGCCGCGCTCGATGCCTATCGCCTCTCGATCGAATGTTTTCACCGCTATGCCGCGCTCACCGATGTGAAAATCGATATCGTCGAAGTGCCCTATGTCGGTGGCAGCATGCCCGGCTATTTTCTGCATGCGCAGAACGCCACCGCCGAGCGCGCGCCCTGTGTGGTGCATTTCGATGGTCTTGATGTCACCAAGGAAATGATCTACATGCGTGGTGTCACCGAACTGCCGCGGCGCGGCATCTCGGTGCTGATTATGGACGGCCCGGGCACCGGCGAGGCGATTCGATTCCGCGGCCAGGTGCTGCGGCACGATTATGAAGTCGCCGGTTCGGCGTGCATCGATTTTCTCGAACAGCGCAACGATGTGAACCCGAAAAAAATCGCGGTGGTCGCCAACAGCCTCGGCGGTTATTACGCGCCGCGCTGCGCCTCGATGGAGCCGCGCTTTGCCGCTTGCGTGGCCTGGGGCGCGATCTGGGATTACCACGCCACCTGGAAGAAACGCGTCGAGGCCGCCTTCAACGCCGCGATGTCGGTGCCGGGGCATCACATCACCTGGATCCTCGGCGTTGAGACGGTGGAAGAGGCGCTGCTCAAACTCGAACCTTACAAACTCGATGGCGTGGTGCAGAAGATGCGCTGCCCGTTTTTGATCACGCATGGCGCGGATGACGAACAGGTGCCGCTCGCTGATGCGCAGGCGCTCTATGACGCCGCCGGTTCGCCCGACAAGACATTGCGCGTATTCACCGCCGAAGAGGGCGGGGCGCAGCATTGCATGCGTGACTATCTAACGTTGGGCGTGGCCGAGATGTGGAACTGGCTCGAAGACAAACTGATCAAGCAGTAAGGTGCATCAACATGACTGAAGCAACGCGCAGCGGGCCGCAGATCCGCCGTATCGTCACCGGTCACGATGTGAACGGCAAATCGGTGGTGTGGCTCGACGGGCCGGCCACCAATCACAAGTTTTCCGATGACAAAATGAGCGCCACCCTGATGTGGGTGACCGATGCGCTGCCGGCCGATTACACGGCCGACGAAGACACTGGCGCGCGCATCACCGGCACCGCGCCGCCAGCGGGCGGCACACGGCTGGCGGTGCTGGAGTTGCAGCCGGGTAACACGCTGCACGGCCTGCATCACACCGATACCATCGATTACGTCATTTGCATGTCGGGGGAGGTTGAGATGGCAATGGATGACACGACAGTGCAGATGAAGGCCGGCGATGTGTTGATCCAGCGTGGCACCAATCATGGCTGGGTCAACCGGGGCAGTCTGCCGGCGCGTCTGGCGGTGATGCTGACCGACGCGCGGCCCAAACGCACAGACGCGGTGGCCGGGACGCAGAACGCGCGCTGAATGGGGCCTGACTATTCGCGTGATCACAGCTTGGATGCGGCGCGCGTCATAGAAAAGGGGAGATGATGTTTTATAAACAGTTGGTTCGTGGTGCCTGCGTGTTGTCCGCGCTGACGGCGGTGGCGGCGCTTGCCGCTGAAAATTATCCGCTGCGTCCGGTGCGCGTGGTAGTGCCGTTTGGCGCCGGTGGGCCCGATTTGATTGCGCGCATCGTCGCCCAGCAACTCGCCAGCCAGCTTGGCCAGCCGGTGGTGGTCGACAACCGGCCGGGGGCGAACGGCATTGTCGGCACCGACACGGTGGCCAAGGCCGCGCCCGATGGTCACACGCTGATACTGGTGTCGGCGTCGTTTGTGGTGAATCCGAGCATTTACAAAAAGCTGCCCTATGACACGCTGCAGGATTTCGCGCCAGTGACCAACGTCTGTGCGCAGGAGGCGTTTATTCTGGTGGTGCATCCATCGGTGTCAGCGCAGAACGTGCAGGAGTTCGTCGCACTCGGTCGCAGGCCCGACAACAAGCTCGCGTATTCCTCGCCCGGTGTCGGTAACACCATGCATCTGGCCGGCGCGTTGTTTGATGCGCGTGCCAAAACCAGCATGACGCATGTGCCCTACAAAGGCGGCGGGCCGGCGATCGCCGCGCTCCTTGGCGGTGAAATCCAGGCGATGTTCTCCAATACCACGCTGGCGATGCCACACATCCGTGCGGCCAAACTGCGCGCGCTGGCGGTGACCGGACGCACGCGTCTCGCGGCGCTGCCGGAGGTGCCCACACTCACCGAATCGGGCGTGCCGGGGATGGAGATTGATGCCGGTTGGTTCGGTTTGTTTGCGCCGGCAAAAACGCCGGTCGAGATTATCAATCGCTTGCATAGCGAAGTGCGCACCGCGCTGGCCAAGCCGGCGGTGCGCGAGCGTTTGATCGAGCAGGGTTTTCCGCCAGTCGGCAATACGCCGGCGCAGTTTCGCGCTACCGTCGAAGCCGAGATCAAGGCCTACGCCGAGATGGTGCGGCTGGCAAAAATTCAACCGGAGTAATGATGACCACACTGCCGCGCTCATTACCGGCCGCCCTGCCGCCACTGCTGACAGAAGAACGTCATGTGCCGTCGCGCGACGCCGGCATCAAACTCTATGTGCGCAACAAACGCCCGGCGGCGCTGAATAGCTTTTCGCCGGCGCGCACCTTGTTATACGTGCACGGCTCGACCTATCCGGCGTCGACCGCGTTTGATCTGCCGATCGCCGGGTGCTCGTGGATGGATTTCATCGCCGCACGCGGCTTTGATGTCTGGCTGCTCGATCTGCGTGGCTACGGGCATTCGACACGTCCGCCTGAAATGGATGCACCGCCGGAAGATAATCCGCCCATTGTGCGTACCGATACTGCAGTCGCCGACATCGCTGCGGTGGTTGAGCACATCCTCGCCACGCGCAAAATCGAGCGCCTTAATTTGCTCGGCTGGTCGTGGGGCACGACACAGATGGCGACCTACACGACGCAGCATCCACAGCACGTCAACAAACTCGTGCTGTATGCGCCGCAATGGTTGCGCACCACTCCTTCGCCGTTGACCACGCAGGGGAAGATCGGCGCTTATCGTACGGTTGAGCGCGGCCAGATGCTGGAGCGCTGGTTGAATGGCGTGCCGGCCGAGAAGCGCGCGACTTTGATCCCCGAGGGCTGTTTTGAGGCCTGGGCTGACGCGACGATGGCCACCGATGTGGACGGTGGTAAACGCAATCCGCCGGTGTTGCGCGCCCCCAGCGGCACGGTTGCCGACACCATGGAAATCTGGTCGCAGGGCAAAACTTATTACGATCCACAGAAAATCACCGTGCCAGTGCTGATCGCGGTGGCTGAATGGGATCGCGACAATCCGCCGCAACTCGGGCAGACGCTGTTTCCGCTACTGGTCAACGCGCCGTATAAACGCATGGTGACGCTGGCCGAAGGCACGCACACCATCATGCTGGAGAAAAACCGCATTGATCTGTTCAACGCGGTGCAGCAGTTTCTCGAGGAATAGGCGGCGCGCCGAGTCTTTAGTGACGCTTTGGTGAGGCTTTAGTTCGCCGCTACCACCACGCCGACGCCACCATCGGCGCGCAGGCAATGCGCTGCCATCAACGCGGCGGCGAAAAACAGCAGCGCGCCGCCCTGATGCGCGGCACCCAGCGCCACCGGCACCGCCGCCAGCAGCGTGATGATGCCGAGTGTCACTTGCAATACGAGCAGGGTCAGCAGCATGTTCACACTGAGGCGTGTCAGATTGGCGATCGGTAGCCGCCAAGTGCGCCAGCAAAACACTGGCACGATGATGGCCAGCAGCCAGGCAAGCATGCGATGGTCAAACTGCACGGTAGCCAGGTTATTGAAGAAATTGGAATACCACGGGTCGAGGGCAAAAATTTCCGGCGGTACCCAGTGCGCGTCCATTTTTGGAAAGGTGTTGTAGACGCGTCCGGCACGCGTGCCGGCGACCAGCGCACCCGACAGCACCATAACGAAGATCAGCACGCTGAGTGCCGACATGCGGCGCGCCGCCTGTTGCAGAACGGCGACCGGTTGGGCGCGGCGTGGCCATAACAAATCGAGCGCCTGCCAGAACATCGCCGCAAAAATCAAAAAGGCGAGGCCGAGATGAGCCGCCAGCCGCAAGGGGCTGACACGCGGGTTGTCGACCAGCCCGCTTTTCACCATGTACCAGCCAAGTGCGCCCTGCAGGCCGCCGAGCACAAAGATGCCGGCAAGCCGCCAGCCCAGCGCACGGTCGACATGGCGACGCACGACAAACCACAGCAGCGGCAGTAAAAACACACAGCCGATGACGCGTCCGAGCAGACGGTGAAAATACTCCCACCAGAAGATGCCCTTGAAGCCGTCGAGCGTCATCGTGTTGTTGACGAGCTTGTATTCGGGCGTCTGTTTGTATTTGTCGAAGGTTTGTTCCCACTCGGTGTCATTGAGTGGTGGCAAGGTGCCGACGATGGGTTGCCATTCAACGATGGACAGACCCGAATGCGTGAGGCGGGTGACGCCGCCGACCACCACCATGGCGAAGACCAGTGCGCAGCAGACCAGCAGCCAGGCGGCGATCTGGCGGTGGGACGATGAAACGGTTGGTGTGGCTGTGCTCATGGTGTCCTGCTCAGGGAATCAAAACGACCGAGCCGGTGATCCGGCGCGATTCGATGTCGGTATGCGCGCGCGCGGCGTCGGCCAGCGGATAGCTTTGACTACTGTCGATTTTAATGGTTCCACTAGCGACCATGGCGAAGAGTTCGGCGGCGTTGGCGAGTAGTGCTGCGCGCGTGGCGGTGTAATCGGGCAGGCTGGGGTGGGTGACATAGATCGAGCCTAGCGTGCCGAGGCGGCGCGGCGCGATTGGGGGCGGATCGCCCGAAGCTTCACCAAACGAAGCCAGCACCCCGCGCGGGCGCAGACAGGCCAGCGAACCCTCGAAGGTGTCGCGGCCCACCGAGTCATAGACTGCGGCCACGCCGCGGCCGGCGGTGAGTTCGCGCACGCGTGCGGCGAAATCGCCGCTGTCGCTGTCGCCGTCGTATACGATGACATGGTCGCAGCCGTGGGCGCGCGCCACCTCGCCTTTGGCGGCGGTCGACACCGTGCCGATGATCGTGGCACCCAGATGCTTTGCCCATTGGCAGAAGATCAGGCCAAGGCCGCCGGCGGCGGCATGAATCAGGATCGTGTCACCGCGTTGCACCGCGTAGGTCTCGCGCAGCAGATAACGCACGGTCATGCCGCGGATCATCATCGACGCCGCGGTGCGCTCGTCGATGGCGTCGGGTAGCGGCACCACGCGCGCGGCCGGCACCAGCCGCTCTTCGGCATACGCGCTATCGGGGCCGGCGACCACCGCAACGCGCTGGCCGACGTGCAGGCCGTCGACGCCCTCACCGATAGCCTCAATGATGCCGGCGCTTTCCAGGCCGAGTCCCGAGGGCAGGCTTTTCAGTGCGTGACCACCGTTGCGGATCAGCACATCACGGAAATTCACGCCGACAGCGGTGTTACGCAGGCGCACCTGGCCGGGAGCCGGCGCGCCGACCACGACCTCCTCCCATTGCATGACTTCAGGTCCGCCAGTGCGGTAAATTCGAATCGCTTTGCTCATACGCTGGCCTTGATCAAATGCAAATACAATGCAGTGACGTTCTACAGTATAGTGGAGTTCACGCAACCGCTGCCTGCACGGCGGTCAATAAAAAAGCAAGGGGGAGTCGGCATGGTACGCAAGGGTTTGCAGCGCGTGGTTGCGCTGTTGTTTTGTTTTCTTGCGGTATCAGTGCATGCGCAGACCGCACCCTTGCAGACCTTGCGTCTGAACGCCTTCCCGAATGCCACCAATCTTGCGCTCTACCCCGGTATCGCCAACGGCGTGTTCGAACGCCGTGGTGTCCGCCTCGAGCTGGAGTTCACTCAAAACTCCGAGGCACAGCGCGACGGTCTGGCGACGGGGCGTTTCGAAATCGCGTATTCGGCAGTGGATAACGCGGTGGCGATGGTCGAACTGGCGAAGCAGGCTGTGATTGTCGTCAGCGGTGGTGACACCAGAATGATGGAATTCATGGTGCATCCGGAGATCAAAACGCTCAACGATAGGTGTGGCCTGCATATCGTCGCCGGCAATTCCCGCCAGCGCGTGTTTCCAATTGCGAACGCGGTGCCAATTGCGCGCGAGGCCGGGGCGCGTATCGTCATCATGAATGCCGAGGCGACGCAGTTCGACGCCATCGCCGACGCGCGTCTCAATGGATGGATCAGTGAAGAATTGCTGCAGCTGTGTGTGGTTTGAGGGGCTAAGGGATTTTTAATCAGTGGGGGCGCAATGTACGCCGCCGGATAGAGGAGAGTGCGCATGAATCGAAAAAATGTGATTACTGCAGGGATATTATTGATCGGCATCCAGGCCTCATCTGCGACATGGGCGCAGGCCCCCTTGTTGACGAGGCCGGTGCAGATCGTGGTGCCCAACGCGCCCGGCGGCGGGCCCGATCTGATCGCGCGCCTGCTGGCACCGAAGTTCGCTGAGACCTTCCGGCAAAGCGTAGTGGTGGAAAACCGTTCGAGTAACAACGGTATCGTCGGCACTGAATACGGTGCGCGCGGCACGCCCGACGGCTCGGTGATTATCGTTGGCAATGCCGGTACGCACGCGATCAACGCCACGCTCTACAAAAAACTGCCTTACGATCCGCAGCGCGATTTTCTCGCCGTCAGCGAAGTCGCCAACGCGCCGTTGGCGCTGGTTACCAGCGGCCGGCTGCCGGCCGGCACCTTGCGTGAATTTATTGCCGAGGCAAAAAAGGCACAGGGCCGTTTCAATATCGCCGTCGCCGGTGCCACCGGCGAAATCGCCGGCAATGCACTGAAGATGATGGCGCAGGTTGAGATGAACAACGTCAACTACAAGGGCGGCAGTCCGGCGGTGATCGCGGTGATTGCCAACGAGGCGCAGATGACGCTCACCAACTACACGGCAGTCGCCGCGCAGGTGGATTCCGGTCGTTTGAAATTGCTCGCCGTGACCAGCGCACAGCGTAGCGCACAGTTGCCGCAGGTGCCGACGGTGGCCGAGAGCGGCTTCGAGGGCTATGACTTCAATCTGTGGTACGGTTTGTTTGTGCCGGCCAAAACACCGCCGGCGGTGGTGCAAGCGCTGGCGCGTGAGGTCGCGCGCGTGGTGGCCCTGCCCGAGGTGCGCGAGCGCCTGATCGCCACCGGTCATGAGGTGATTGGCAGCACGCCGGAGGTGTTTGCCGAAAAGGTGCGGCGCGACGTCGAGAAATACCGGAAAATCATCATCGAATCGAATATGCAGCAGGAATAGCCTGCTGCATTCACTGTCAACCATTAATGGAGAACACGCAATGCTGAAGATCGACACTCACGCCCATTGGTTTCCGCCCGAGTGGGTTGAATTGATTCGCACCGAAGGCGTCAAGCACGGTGCCAAGATGCTGCACGACGAGCGCGGACGCGAGTTGGTGCAGGCGCCGGGAGTGGCGCTCAAGGGTAACTTCCTCCCGACCTACGTTGAGTTGTCGGAACGCCTTAAGTTGATGGATGCGGCGCGCGTCGATATGCATGCCTTGTCGCTCACCAGCCCAATGGTCTACTGGGCGCCACCGGAATTTGGCTTGAAGCTCTCGCAGGTTTACAACGATGCCTGTGCCGCAGCGCATTTGAAATATCCGCATCGTTTTGTCGGCATGATGATGGTGCCGATGCAGGCGCCCGAACTGGCGGTGCAGGAAATCGAACGCGCTTCGAAATTGCCCGGTATCCGTGGCGTTTACATGGCGACCCACGTCAACGGCATGAACCTTGACGACGAATCATTTTTCCCGGTGTATGCGGCCTGTGAAAAACACGGCATGCCGATCTTCCTGCATCCGGTGAGCCCGGTGGGGACCGAGCGCATGCGTAAGTATCATCTCGGCAATTTTCTTGGCAATCCGTACGAGACGGGCATTGCTGCAGCGTCACTCATGTTTGGCGGTGTGATGGACAAATATCCAAAGCTCGACGTCATGCTGCCGCACGCTGGCGGCACCTTCCCGCATCTGATCGGTCGCATGGATCACGGCACTACTGTGCGTGCTGAATGCAAGCACATGACCCAACCGCCGTCGAGTTATCTGCGGCGCTTTCACTACGACACCATCACGCACAGCGATTCGATCCTGCTCAATTTGATCCGTCAGGTCGGTGCCGATCGCGTGGTGATGGGGAGTGATTGCCCGGCGGATATGAGTTACACCCAGCCCGTGCAGGTGATCGAACGCATGGCGGATTTGACCGCCAACGAACGCGAAGCGATCGTCAGTGGCAATGCGGCGCGTTTGTTGGGTGTGTCGTAATAAACCGTAATCGGTGGTGTGAGGTTTAATCGGCACGGGGGAGGTTGTAATGATGAGACCGGCGCTGTGGGCTACGATCATCGCGGGCGTGGCGGGGGCGCTGCCTGCACTCGCGCAAAACTTTCCCGTCAAACCGGTGCGGCTGATCGTCGGCTTCGCTCCCGGCGGCGGCACTGACCTGGCGGCGCGTTACGTTGCCGCCGCCCTGACTGAGCTGTGGGACGCGACGGTGCTGGTCGACAACCGTGCGGGGGCCGGTGGTGCCGTTGCCACCGAGTTAGCGGTGCGGGCGGCAGCGGATGGTTATACGGTAACGCTGTGTACTATCGGACATGCCATCACCGCGGCGCGCATCCGGCTGCCCTACGATCCAATCGGCGATCTTTCGTTTATATCGTTGGTCGGTTCGATGCCTAATCTGCTGATGGCGCATCCCGCGCAACCGTTCAAGAACGTCGGCGATGTGGTGGCGTTTGCGAAGGCCAATCCGGGCAAGCTGAGTTTCGGTACCTCGGGGGTTGGCGCTTCGCCGCATTTGTCGATGGAGTTGTTGAAGTCGATGACCGGCGCTAATTTCGTGCATGTGCCGTACAAGGGCGCGGCACCGGCGCTGGCCGATGTGATGGGCGGACAAATTCCACTGAGTATCGGTAACCTGCCCGGCGGGCCGCTCGCCGCGGTGAAGTCCGGGCGCCTGCGCGGCGTCGGCGTCACCACCGCCAAGCGCAGTGCGCGCGCACCCGAGGTGCCCACCTTTGCCGAGGGCGGTGTGGCTGGTTATGACGTGGCTGGTTGGTATGGCATCTGCGGGCCGGCGGGCCTGCCGAAGCCAGTGCTGGCGAAATTCAATGCAGGCCTGGTCAAGGTGTTGGGCTCGACCGACATGCAGCAAAAGCTGGGCGACCAGGGTATTGATGTGGCGGCTTCAACGCCGGCCGAATTTCTCGCCTATGTGAAGAACGAAATGACGAAGTGGGCGAAGGTCGTCAAGGAGGCGGGTCTTGTCGGTGACTAAGGGGCGGCACTTGATGCGTTGCGTATGATTTGCGGGTGGCGTGTACGGATATCGAGCGTGTTGTGTGGCATCGTGCTCTACGCCAGTGCTGCTCATGTGATGGCGCAACCGGTTGCGGAGATTGAAGGCGCGGCCGAACGCGTGGTGGAGAATTTTCGCCGCCTCATCGCACTGCACGACGGGGCTGCGCGCACGCGCACAGCGGCCGCTGCGCTGGCCGGGCGCATGTTGTTTTGTAGCAATCGTACGCTGACTGCGCAGCTCGTCGACACACTGACGCGTGCTACAGCGGGCGAGCGTGAGCAACGCATAAGCCGCCTGTTGGAGTTGTTCAATACCCATACCGACTGGTGGGACAGCGACCGCATTGCGCTGCTCGGCGTGGTTAACCAGACCCGTTTGCGCCTGCCTGCCGGTCATCCGCTATTGTCTAAACTGGCCGCCGCCGCGGTGTATGAAGAAATCGATGCCACGCAAACCCTGCTGGCTGCCGCCGCGCCTGCGCACGCACCGTTGTTCCGCCCGCCCTACGGGGCGCGCAATGATCTGGTGCTGGCGGAAGTGGCCGACCGCGGTTTGCGCTCGGTGTTGTGGAACATCGACTCGCGCGACTGGGCTGATCCGATTCCGCAGTCGATCGCACAGCGCGTGATCGACGAGGCCGAGCGCGAGGGGCGCGGTATCATTCTGTTCCACGACATCCACGGCCGCTCGGTGCAGGCGCTGCCGCTGGCGAT
>CAMDSO010000047.1 GCA_945906935.1 Bordetella parapertussis | reverse complement strand
CGAGGACAAGGGGCCGGGCCGCGCAAAAAACGTGTCACCCGTCCATTGCGGTAATGAACGCCGCGCCGACAGCCCTAATAATTTTTCAGACAGCCAGGCAAAGCCCGGCACCGCATCGCGCAGATTCATCAGCGGTGCCAGCCGCGACGCCCACGGCGCATAGCGCGGCAAGAATGCAATCAGGCGCTCTTTCAAGGTCAGCGGGTTCTGCTGCAAATACTGATGTAGCACCTCGATCTTCATCTTCGCCATGTCAACGCCGGTCGGGCATTCGCGCTTGCAACCTTTGCACGACACGCACAAATCGAGCGCGTCGCGCACTTCCGCTGACGCCAGACCTTGCGTGCCCAACTGGCCCGACAACGCAAGTCTCAAGGTGTTGGCGCGGCCGCGCGTCAGATGCTGTTCTTCGCCGGTAGCGCGAAATGAAGGGCACATGGTGCCGGCGTCAAACTTGCGGCAATGGCCGTTGTTGTTGCACATCTCGACCGACTTGGCGAAGCCCTGCCCCTTGGCGGCGAGCGCGGCACCCTCGTGCTCAGACCAATCGAGTGCAGTGGTCAACGGCGGCGTCGCATAGCCGGGCGGATAACGATAGAGCGTGCGGTTATCCATCTTCGACGGCCGCACGATCTTGCCCGGATTCAACAAACCACGCGGGTCAAAGAGGTCTTTGATTTCCTCAAACGCGGCGGTGATACGCGGGCCGAACATCGGCGCGATCCATTCCGAACGCACCAACCCGTCGCCATGCTCACCCGAATACGAACCCTTGTATTCGCGCACCATCGCCGCGGCCTCTTCGGCAATCGCGCGCATTTTGAGCGCGCCGTCGGCGCGCATATTGAGAATAGGCCGCACATGCAGCGTGCCGACCGAAGCGTGCGCGTACCAGGTACCGCGCGTGCCGTGCTTTTCAAACACGCGCGTCAGACGGTCGGTGTATTCGGCCAGATGTTCGAGCGGCACCGCGCAATCCTCGATGAAGGACACTGGTTTGCCATCACCCTTCATCGACATCATGATGTTGAGGCCCGCCTTGCGCACCTCCCAGAAATCGCGCTGCAAAACCGGATCGGTAATTTCAACCACGCTGCCGGGCAGCCCCAGTTCGCCCATCAATTCGACGAGCTGTTTGAGTTTGGTCACCTGTTCGGCCTGATCTTCGCCGGCGAATTCAACCAGCAGAATCGCTGCCGGCTCGCCTTTGACACAACGGTCGACGATCGGACGGAAGGCCGGATTGTCACGCGCCAGCCCGATCATGGTGTCGTCGACCAGTTCAACGGCCGCCGGATCGAGTTTGACGATGTGTTGCGGCGCTTCCATCGAGCGGTAAAAAGTCGGGAAGTGGCAGACGCCCAGCGTCTTGTGCCGCGGCAACGTCGACAGATTCAGATGGATGCGTTTGGAGTACGCCAGCGTACCCTCGGAACCCACCAGCAGATGCGACATATTGAACGCCGTGGCGGCCACTGAATCGAGGTTATAGCCGCCGACGCGACGCAGCACCTTCGGATAACGCGCTTCGATTTCCGCCGCCTCGCGCAGCGCAATGACGCGCAGTTTCTGCACCAGATCACGGTAGCCGGCGGGAGCGCCCAGCGTCGATAAATCCGCCGGCGTGCTGCCAAACAAATATTCGGCGCCGTCGGCCATCACCGCTTCGATCGCGCGCACGTTGTGCACCATATTGCCGTAGCGGATTGAACGCGAACCGCAGCTGTTGTTACCGGTCATGCCGCCGAGGGTCGCCTGCGCGCTGGTTGAAACATCAACCGGATACCACAGGCCGTGCGGCTTCAGAAAAGCGTTGAGGTGGTCGAGCACCACGCCCGGCTGCACACAAACGGTACGCGCTTCCTTGTCGAAATCAAGGATGTTGTTGAGGTGCCGGCTGTTGTCGATGATCAGCGCGGCACCAACCGTTTGTCCGCATTGCGAAGTGCCGCCGCCGCGCGGCAAAACCGGCACGCCCTCGTCGAGCGCGATCTGCAGGGCGATCTGCGCGTCGGCTTCACTCTTCGGTACCACCACGCCAACCGGCTCGATCTGATAAATCGAGGCGTCGGTCGAATAGCGGCCGCGTGAGGCGGCATCAAACCAGACCTCGCCGGTGGTTTCGCGTTTAAGACGGGCGGCAAGCCGGCTGTCGCCGGTGCGCGGATGAAAGGTCAGGGGCGCACTAATGGCCATCGATGGGTTCCAACTAACAAGGTCGCGCCGCGGTTTAGCGCAAAATGAGCGGCAATTATTCGCGGGTTGACGCCCCTGTGCAACTTAACTATTCTGGCCGACTCCCTAATCCCCCCTATGAGTCTCCCATGGCCGGCATCAACGGACGCCATTTCCTGCAAATTCCCGGCCCGACCAATGTGCCTGATCGCATATTGCGCGCCATCGACAGCCCGACCATCGACCATCGCGGCCCCGATTTTCAACAACTCGGCAAAGCGGTGTTGACGGAGATCAAACCGGTGTTCGGCACGCAACAGCCGGTGGTGATCTATCCGGCCTCCGGCACCGGCGCGTGGGAGGCCGCACTGGTCAACACCCTGTCGCCGGGCGACCGCGTGCTGATGTGCGAGACCGGCCAGTTCGCCACCCTCTGGCACAACATGGCCAAACGGCTGGGCCTCGTACCTGAATTCATCACCGGCGACTGGCGCCACAGCATCGATGTGGCGGCGGTGGAAGCTCACCTCGCCGCCGATCGCACTCACGCCATCAAAGCGGTGTGCGTGGTGCACAACGAAACCTCAACCGGCACCACCTCCAATATTCCGGCCGTGCGCAAGGCTCTCGACGCCGCTGGCCACCCGGCGCTGCTAATGGTGGACGCCGTGTCATCGCTGGGCTCGATGGATTACCGTCAGGACGAATGGGGCGTCGACGTCACCATCGCCGGCTCGCAAAAAGGCATGATGCTGCCGCCCGGCCTGTCGTTTAATGCGATCGGTGAAAAAGCGCTGGCCGCCTCGGCACACGCCAAATTGCCCAAATCCTATTGGAGCTGGGAGGAAATGCTGGGGCCCAACAAAAACGGTTTCTTTCCGTTTACGCCGGCGACCTCACTGCTCTACGGCCTGCGCGAAGCGCTGACCATGCTGCATGAAGAAGGGCTCGCGCGGGTGTTCGCACGCCACGACCGCCACGCCGAAGCAACCCGCCGCGCAGTACGCGCCTGGGGCCTCGAATTATTGTGTCTGGACGCCAGCGCTTATTCGAGTGTGGTTACCGCGGCGCTGATGCCAGCCGGTCATGATGAAGTCGCGTTCCGCAAAGTGGTATTGGAGCACTTCAACATGTCGCTCGGTAGCGGTCTGGGCAAGGTGGCCGGCAAAGTATTCCGCATCGGCCATCTGGGCGACTTCAATGATCTCACCCTCGCCGGCACGCTGGCCGGCGTTGAGATGGGTCTGCAACTGGCTGGCGTGCCGCACCAAAAAGGTGGCGTCGCCGCAGCACTTGATTACCTGACGGCGACGGCCAGCAAGACCGCCTGATCATGCGCTGGCACGGCGCATGACGCCGCGCTACCGCATCCGCTTCATCGACGTTATATCCACCGCCCAGAGGCCCGACATGCGCACACATCATCTGATCGCCCTGCCCTTGTTGACGGCACTGAGCACGCCGCTACTGGCACAAAACTATCCGGCCAAACCAGTGCGACTGATGGTCGGCTTTGCGCCCGGCGGCGGCACCGATATCGTCGCCCGCGTACTGGCGCAAAAGCTCTCCGAATGGTGGGGCCAGCAGGTGGTAGTGGAAAACCGCGCCGGTGCGACCGGCACTATCGCCGCCGACTTCGTCGCCAAGTCAACGCCGGATGGTTACACCCTGCTGATGGGCCACGTCAATTCAAACGCCATCGCGCCGACGCTGTTCAAGAAACTGCCCTACGATGCGGTGAAGGATTTTGCCTCGGTCACCTACATCGGTTATGTGCCTAACGTGCTGACTGTGCACCCGTCGCTGCCGACGAAAAACGTGAAAGAACTGGTGGCGTTGGCAAAAACACGCGCCGGTGAGCTGACCTGCGCGTCCTCCGGTACCGGCAGCACCCAACATCTGGCGCTGGAAATGTTCATGACGCTGACTGGCACGAAAATCATCCACGTGCCGTACAAGGGCAGCGGCCAGGCGATCGTCGATCTGGTCGCCGGCCAGGTGCAGATGAATTTCGACACCATGCCGCCGGTGCTCGACCATATCCGCGGCAACCGCCTGCGCGCGCTCGCCGTCACCACACCCAAACGCGCCGAGCCGCTACCCGAGGTGCCAACCTTTATGGAAACCGGACTCAAGGGTTTTGAGATGACCAATTGGTATGGCGTCGTCGCGCCAGCGGCGACACCGCGCGAGGTGATCAACAAGATCAACGCCGATCTGAACAAGGCACTCAGCGACCCCGGCGTGCGCAAACGTCTGGCGGATGTCGGCACCGAAATCGGCGGTGGCGGTGCCGAATCCTTCGATGCTTTCATCAAGACTGAAATCGTCAAATATACGAAGCTGGTCAAAGCGGCAAACGTACAACTCGACTGAGCGCGCCATGGCCTCCGGCATCCTGACCGAACGCGACGGCACAATCGCCACCGTAACGCTCTCCAACCCCGGCAAACTGAACGCCCTCGACCGCGCCATGTGGGAAGGGCTGGCGAACACCATGCGGCAGTTGTCGGCCGACGAGACGCTGCGTTGTGTGGTCTTGCGCGGGGCCGGTGACGAGGCTTTTGCGGCGGGTGCCGACATTGCGGAATTTGCCAGTGAACGCGCGACGCGTGAACAGGGCGCGCAATACGGCGCCCTCATCCACGACGCCATGCAATCGGTGGCGCACTGCCGTCATCCGGTGATCGCGCTGATCAAGGGTGCCTGCGTCGGCGGCGGCCTTGAAATCGCGGCGATGTGCGACCTGCGCATCTGCGGTGAGTCGAGCCGCTTCGGCGTGCCGATCAAGAACCTTGGCTTGACCATGGGCTATGGGGAATTACAGGGTGTGTTGGCCGTCGCCGGTCGTGCCGTCGTGCTGGAAATTCTGCTCGAAGGCCGTGTCTTCGGCGCACAGGAGGCGTCTGCCAAGCGCCTGGTCAATCGCGTCGTCGCCGACACCGAAGTTGAACGCGAAGCATATGCGACGGCCGCACGCATCGCCGCCGGCGCTCCGCTGGTGGCGCGCTGGCACAAGCAATACATCGAACGCCTCGACGCCACACCCGAAGTCACGCCGGAAGAATGGAACGAAGGCTACGCCTGCTTCGACAGCGCCGACTACAAAACTGGTGTAGCGGCATTTCTCGCCAAAGCCAAACCCCGATTCGAAGGCCACTGAGATGACCGCACCGCGCCGCGCGTATCGTGTTGGCCGAGTCATCTGCGCGCTCTATGCGCTTGGCCTCATATGGGCCGGCACAGTTGCCGCCGCCGCCGATTACGCGCGCGAAAAACGCTGGGCCGATGAAATCACGCCCGCGCTGGTGGTCGGCGATGCGCGCTATCTGCAGCAAGCTTCGGGGCATAAATTTCTGGCGCTACATACGCCGGCGAAAAATCCACGCGCTGCGGTGATCGTGGTGCATGGCCTGGGCATCCACCCGGACTGGGCACTGATCGGCGCCTTGCGCAGTGATCTGCCCGACCACGGCTACACCACGCTGGCGATCCAGATGCCAGTGCTGGCCGCCGACGCCAAAGGCGAAGACTATGCCGCACTGTTTGGCGACGCCGGCGAGCGTCTCGCCGCAGCGACCGCCTGGCTCAAAAAGGAAGGCCACAGCCGCATCGCCATCGTCTCGCATAGCATGGGCGCGCGCATGAGCAATCGCTTCCTCGCCAGCAACCCGGCCAACGGCATCACCACCTGGGTTGCCATCGGCATTAGCAGCGGCGAGTTTGCCGACACTGCGATGTTGAAACTGCCGATCCTCGATATTTACGGCGAGCGCGATTTCCCGCAGGTACTACAGAAAGCCGAGGCGCGCGCCGCGGCAATTTCAAAGCTCAAGGGTTCAGCGCAAATCGAGGTGGCGGGCTCCGACCATTATTTCAACGGCAGCGAGACCGCACTGACTGCGCACGTCCGCCGCTTTCTTGATCAAAAATTCAAATGAGCTTTTATTTTTCGGCGGCGCCGCTGCGCTCGCCGCCTTGTTAAGATTCCAGCGCCGACGCAGCGCGCAGCTACAGCCTTGCCCACGGCATCGCCCGCACCAACACTGCGGTACGCCTGAACGAATTCGGCGCGCGTGAGGGCGTGGCGGCGCGCGTGAGGGCGTGGCGGCGCGCGAAGTCTAAGCGTGGACCGATGCATTCGCTTTCATCCAGATGCTGCGCCTGCGCCATCAGCACCTGCAGAAGGCGCAGGGCAAGACGATGGACAATCGCGTCAATCCCGCCGACCTCAATGCGCTCGAGCGCCACATTCTCAAGGCGGCCCTGCGCCAGGCGCGTAAGGTGCAACGGCGCATGACTCTCGATTACGGTCTATAGGAAGACCGCAAAATTATGCCAAAGTGCTAATTTCATTGAATTTTTTTAGCCCGTCTACAGAGATCGCGCAAGCTGAGACATTTCGGTCATAATGGCAGTGCTATAAAAATAAGCAGGTCGTCATAGAGTTCTGCTACATCGGGAAAATTCGATCCTACCTCAAGGAGGGGCGCATGGAGTTAACCGCAAAACATCATGAGTATTGGCACAAGAATCTGATCGTCACTGCCATCCTGCTATTCATCTGGTTTCTGGTCACCTTTGTCGAAGGCTGGTTTGCGCGCGAGTTAAATACGATTTCCATACTCGGCTTCCCACTCGGCTTTTACATGTCCGCACAAGGTTCTCTGATCGTGTATGTCGCGTTGATCTGGTATTACCAGCATTACATGAACAAACTCGATATTGAATACGGCGTGGAAGAAGGAGAAGACGAATGAGCGAATCCATGATCGGGCATAAGGCATTCAAAACCCAACTGCAAAAATACTACACGTGGTACACCGGCGGCTTCATCGCCTTCCTGCTCGCGCTCGCCGTCGCCGAGCAAATGGGGCTGTCGAAGCAGTGGATCGGTTACTGGTTCCTGTTCGCGACGATCGGCCTCTATGCCGGCATCGGCATCATGAGCCGCACTGTTGATCCTGCCGAATATTACGTCGCGGGGCGACGCGTGCCGGCATTCTTCAACGGCATGGCGACGGGTGCGGACTGGATGAGCGCGGCATCGTTCATCGGCATGGCCGGCACGTTGTATCTGTCCGGATTCGACGGGCTCGCGTTTGTTATGGGCTGGACCGGCGGCTACTGCCTGGTTGCGTTTCTGCTCGCGCCGTACTTGCGCAAATTCGGCCAGTTTACGATCCCCGATTTTCTCGGCGAACGTTACGGCGGCAACATCGTCCGCAGCATCGGCATATTCGCTGCGATCCTGTGCTCGTTTACCTACGTAGTAGCGCAGATTTACGGCGTCGGCCTGATCACCAGCCGCTTCACCGGTCTGGAGTTCGGGGTCGGCGTATTCGTTGGCCTCGGCGGTATTCTGGTGTGTTCTTTCCTCGGTGGCATGCGGGCAGTGACTTGGACGCAGGTGGCGCAGTACGTCATTCTGATCATCGCCTACCTGACCCCGGTCATCTGGCTGTCGGTAAAACACACCGGCAACCCGATCCCGCAAATCGCCTACGGCCAGGTATTGCAGAAAGTAACTGACCGCGAAAAAGTGCTGACGAACGACCCCAAAGAGATCGAGGTCCGGGGTATCTTCAAGGCACGCGCGGATGCCGCCACTGAAAACCTCAAGGATCCAGCCGCTGCGTTTACCAAAGGGAAAGGCGCCCTGGAAGAGAGCGTGGCCAACCTGACGACAGCCAAAGCACCTGCGGATCAGATTGCGGCGGCAGAGCAAGCGCTTGCAGCGTATCCGAAGGACGAAGCCGCGGCAAAAGCGCAATGGGGCAAGGATAAAGGACTGGCTGCGCGGGCGGCACCACCTCGCCCTCACGCCGAACCTTTCCCCGGCAAGGATGAGGCAGCACGGAACATTGCGCGCAATAACTTTCTCGGCATCGTGTTCTGCATGATGATCGGCACGGCGGCCCTACCGCACATTCTGATGCGCTACTACACCACGCCCAGCGTGCGACAGGCGCGACAATCGGTGTTTTGGTCGCTGTTCTTCATCTTCCTGCTCTACTTCACGGCGCCGGCGCTGGCCGTGCTGGCGAAATACGACGTCTACCACCTCCTGGTCGGCAGCACGTTCGCTGATCTGCCGGCATGGGCGGCGAACTGGGCCAAGGTCGATCCAACACTACTATCGATCACCGACGTCAACAAAGACGGCATCGTGCAACTCGCCGAAATCGTGCTGGGTACCGACGTCATCGTTTTGGCAACGCCGGAGATCGCCGGTTTGCCCTACGTGGTGTCAGGGCTGGTTGCGGCCGGAGGTTTGGCAGCGGCACTATCGACGGCTGATGGCCTGCTGCTGACGATCTCCAACGCGCTGTCGCACGACCTTTACTACAAGATGATTGATCCGACGGCGACGACCTCGCGGCGAGTTTCGGTATCGAAAGCGCTATTGGTTGTAGTGGCGCTCACCGCTGCCTACGTGACTTCGCTCAAACCTGGCGACATATTGTTTCTGGTGGGAGCGGCGTTCTCGCTGGCGGCGTCCTCGTTCTTCCCGGCGCTGGTGCTGGGGGTGTTCTGGCGACGCGCCAATAAATGGGGTGCCATCTGCGGCATGCTCGCCGGCCTGGGGACCTGCATGTATTACATGGTGCAGACCTATCCGTTCTTCGGTGGGGTCGCTGCCAACCAGTGGTTTAACATGAGCCCGATATCGGCCGGTGTCTTTGGCGTACCGATCGGCATCCTCACCATCATCGTGGTGAGCCTGCTGACACCCGAGCCGTCGAAAAAGGTGCAGGAACTCGTCGACCATGTGCGCTTCCCGCACTTGCGTGGCGACATCAATACGCAGGCGTCCTGAGTCCAAGCTTCAGCCGTTACAGGAACAAGGCCCGCTCTGGCGGGCTTTGTTTTTTGAGAGCACACCCGTTTGCTAGGATCCACCGGCATGAAACTTAATCCTTGGTGGCACTACCACCGTGCGCGCCTGTTTACCCTGTTCAAACGCAACGAACAGGCTGTAAGCGATCTGCGCGAAGTGTTGCGGTTGGACCCCGCCTGCGTGCGCGCAGCCAGCCTGCTAGGATTTGTCTACGCGACCCTCGGCCGCCGCGAACTCGCCGTCGAACAGTTCAAGAACGCCCTCAAACTCGATCCCGACAATGCCGTGCTGCTGTTCGACCTCGGCTACATTTATCATATGCAAAAGGATTTTGAGCCGGCGATCGCGGCCTTCCAAAACGCTTTGCGGCACGATCAGAAAATCGACCGCGCCTGGTACGGCTTGGGACTCGCACTCTCGTCACTGGGTCGCCACGAAGAATCGGCCGCAGCGTTTGATCGTGCAGCCGCCCTGCAGCCGATGAACGGGCACGCCTGGTACGAATTAGGCATGGCTTATCACACGCTCAATCGCCGCGACAAACTTGCGGAAGTGACCGCGCATTTGAACCGCTTCGACCCCAAAATGGCCCTGCATCTGGCCAAGGCTACAGCAGACCCCGTCGCTACGCCGCCGGGCGTGACAGAGAGGCGCTAGACATGTACGAACTGGTGATCGTTCTAAAGGGTCTCAACGAGGTCGCATTGATGGCTTTGCTCGGCCAGGGCGCGCTCTTCATTCTGGCCGGCGCCCGGCGCGACAGTAACGTCATCTACGCCATGCTGAAGACGGTCACCGCGCCAATCATGAAGGCTACGCGCTGGATCGCGCCGCGCTTCGTCATCGACCAGCACATCGGCTTTCTGGCGCTGTTTTTCCTGCTGGCTTTAGAAGCGGTGCTGATCGTCGTCAAGGTCAAGCTCTACCTCGCGGCCGCCGCCGCGGCCAGCTAGTCCGCAGCCATCCTCACGCTATGCAATCCGGGCGCGCGCCCGCCGCCGCCCGCATCAGGCGATCATTGACCGCCGCCCAGGCCGGCCGCAGCGGCGGTTGCTCGACCAGAATCACCGCACAAGCGGCGGCATCGAGCGCGCGCAGGTTCGCATACAGAGCGTGCGCGTAAGCGCCCGCTTCGTCTGAGGCGATCTGCCAATGCAGACCATCGAGCAAGGGCTGGCGCGCGCTCATGGCCAGCACGGCGACCCGCTGGCCTTGCTGGGACAGCGTGGCGGCAAGCTCCAACAGCAAATCGGCCTCCAGCAGCAACAGCGGGGTAGCGGGTGCGTAATGCGCCGCCAGTGCGCCCGAAACACGCGGCGCGTCCACACGCGGCGCCTGCACCGCAACGCCCGTAGCCGCTTCAATCTCGCGCACACCGATATGGCCCGGCCGCATCAGCACCGGCTCGTCGCCGCGTGCGTCGATGATCGTCGATTCAATGCCGATGTCGCTGGCGCCGCCGTCGAGCACGTAGTCAACCGCATCGCCAAGTTCTTCTGCCACGTGTGCAGCCGTCGTTGTGCTAACGCGGCCAAAGCGGTTGGCCGAGGGCGCGGCAATACCACCGCCGAAGGCGCGGAGCAAAGCCTGCGCGAGCGGATGCGAGGGCACGCGCAAGCCCACCGTATCCTGCCCCCCGGTGACGAAGTCACCGACGCCGGCGGCACGACGCAGGATCAGCGTCAACGGCCCCGGCCAGAATTTGGCGGCGAGATTTTTTGCCAGCGGCGTCACCTCGGCAGACCAGTCGGCGAGTTGTGCCGCGTCTGCAAGATGCACGATCAGCGGATGATCCGCCGGCCGGCCCTTGGCCGCATAGATACGGCGCACGGCCTCGGCGTTGCGCGCATCGGCGCCGAGCCCGTAGACGGTTTCAGTCGGCAAAGCGACCAGCCCGCCGCGCCGCAAAATCGCGACGGCATGCGCGATGTCGCGCCCGATGGTCAGCGTCATGGCAGAAGGCCGCGCCGACTCAGGCCGGAGGCTTGAACTGCTTGGCCAGGGCGAGGCCCTGACGCTGATAAGAGGAGCCGATATTCACGCCGTAGATTTTCTCTGGCACGCCCAACAGGCGGTCGTAAATCAAGCGCCCGACATCCTGGCCGTGCTCGATCAAGAACGGCACATCGTGCGAACGCACTTCAAGCACCGCACGGGTGCCGGCAATATCATTTTCACCATAGCCGAAACCGGGATCGAAAAATCCCGCGTAGTGGATGCGGAACTCGCCAACCGACGGATCATAGGGCACCATCGATGCGGCGTAATTCGGCGGCACGCGGATCAGCTCGCGCGAAGCCAGAATATAAAAATCATCGGGGTTAAGCACCAACCCGCGCGACGGCGTGCGCGTGATCGGCTCCCAGAATTCAAGTGTGTCGTAGTACGCAATTTTCGAGAGATCAACCAGCGGCGCGTGATTCTTCGCACGGTAGCCGACAATGCCGTTGTCGGCACCGCCCTCGAGATCAACCGAAATCCACAAGCCGTCCTTGATCACCGCCGCATGCGGGCCATCGGCCTCAAGATAGACCAGCGGTTCGCTCTGATCGAGCTGGCCGAGTTTGATGTCCGAGGCGGGCGGGTTGCCACGCACGAAACGAATTTGATTCAGGCGCGCGCCCTGCTGCAAAAGAATGCTGAACGTGCGCGGCACGACTTCCAGATAGAGCTTGCCGCGATAGCCCTCGCGCACGCCCTCGAATTCGTTACCGTTGTCGGTAATCAGGCGCGTAAAGATATCGAGACGGCCGGTGGTACTTTTCGGATTCGCCTTACCGGCAATACCCGCCGGCAGTTTCAGCTCTTCCATCAGCTCGACAATATAGACACAGCCTTTTTCCAGTACGGTCGGACCGGTGAGATCGATTTCGTGCATCTTCAACCGCTCGATCTTCGACGCCACCGTCGCGCTGCCCGGCAAAAAACTCGCGCGCACGCGCCAGGCCTTGGGGCCGAGGCGCAGATCAAGGCTCGCCGGTTGCACCTGCTCGCGCTCGATGCCCGACGCGGCATGAATGCGCCTGCCATCGATCAGACGGCAGATCTCCTGAAACGGCAGGATGCCCGTCGTCGCTTCCGCGGTGTACGGCTTGAGATCTTTTTCAAGCTCGGGAAAGAGTGCACCGAGGTCGCGTTTCATGACGGGCGCCAGCGGCTCATTGGCTCATTGGCTCAGCAAGGTGAGCACTTCGCGATACTTGGCCGAGGTATTCGCCAGCACTTCAGCCGGCACGCGCGGCGCCGGCGGCTTTTTGTTCCAGCCCTGCGTTTCGAGCCAATCGCGCACGATCTGCTTGTCGAACGACGGCGGGCTCATGCCGGTGCGGTATTCAGCCGCCGGCCAGAAACGCGACGAATCCGGCGTCAGGATCTCGTCGATCAAATGCAGCTTGCCCGCCGCATCAAGACCGAATTCGAACTTGGTGTCGGCAATTATGATGCCGCGTGTCGCCGCATAAGCAGCCGCTTCGCTGTAGAGCTGGATCGACACGTCGCGCACCTTCGCCGCCATCTCGGCGCCGACAATCTTGGCCGCCTCATCAAACGAAATGTTTTCATCGTGCTCGCCGGCGGGCGCCTTGGTGGCCGGCGTAAAAATCACCTGCGGCAGTTTTTCCGCTTCTTTCAAGCCGGCCGGCAACTCAATGCCACAGACCTTGCCGGTCTTCTGATAATCCTTCCAGCCCGAACCGATGATGTAACCGCGCACCACCGCCTCGATCATCAGCGGCTTGAATTTGTGCACGACCATGGCGCGACCGGCGACCTGCTCACGCTCATCGGCGGCAACCACGGTTTCCGGCGCAATCCCGGTGAGGTGATTGGGAATCACATGACCGAGTTTCTTGAACCAGTAATACGACATCTCGGTGAGTACCGCGCCCTTGCCCGGAATCGGCTCGGACAAAATAACATCGAAGGCGGAGAGGCGGTCGGTCTGCACCACCAGCAGTTTGTCGTCGCCGACGGCGTAGAGATCGCGCACCTTGCCGCGATGCAGGAAGGGCAAGCTTTGCAGATTGGTTTCGAGTATTGCGTCGTCAGCCACAGTCGTGTCCTTAACGGAAAAATTAAATGCCGTGATTAATGTGCTGCGCCGTTTAAGCGGGCAGTTTGGCGTTCTTGACCGCCTCGGTTTGCTGACGACGGAAGGCGGCAAGCTTGTCGGCCATGGCCTTGTCGCCCAGCGCCAGCATCGCCACCGCAAAGAGGCCAGCATTGGCCGCACCGGCGTCACCGATCGCAAAGGTCGCCACCGGAATGCCCTTGGGCATCTGCACCATCGAGAGCAGTGAATCAAGCCCTTGCAAATGCTTGGACGGCATCGGCACCGCGAGCACCGGCAACTGTGTTTTTGCCGCCACCACACCGGCCAGATGCGCTGCGCCACCGGCACCGGCGATGAAGCACTGCACGCCGTTTTTTTCGCACTCGTCGATCCATTCGAACAACAAATCCGGCGACCGGTGCGCCGACAAGGCGCGCGCGTCGTAACTAACGCCAAAATCCTTGAGTTGCTGGGCGACATGCTTCATCACATCCCAGTCGCTAGTGCTGCCCATGACGATACCAACGGAAATTTTTCCCACTTTGCGTCACCCCATGTATTGTGAAGACGGCATTTTAACGTAACTCGCTGCCCGGGCGCGGCGCGCTGGCGCGTTGTGCGGGGGTATCGCGGCTGATAAAATTGAGCCCAGTATCAGAGCGCCTGTGAACACCTCTGCGCGCGCGCATAACGCCGCCGGGGCGACGACTGCGGTAGCGCCGTGGCGGTCCGCACAGACCTTGACGCACCCTTACAACCAGCCCCGTCCGCGGCACTCAAGGCCACGGCCCGAATCATGCTCAAATCTTCCCGCGTTGGTGCCATTGTTCTGGCGCTCCTCTCTGCCGCCGTCTGCGCGCAAACCTATCCGGTCAAGCCGGTGCGCGTGATCGTGCCCTTCCCGCCGGGTGCCGGCGTCGATATCGTCGCGCGCACCGTGTTGCCGCGACTGGGCGAAGCGCTGGGTCAGCAATTCATCGTCGACAATCGCGCCGGTGCCGCCGGCAATCTGGGCGCCGAAGTGGCCGCTCACGCGCCGGCCGACGGCTACACGCTGTTGTTTACCCCCGCCTCGGTGGCCAGCAGTCAGGCGCTCTACCCCAAGCTCGGCTACAACCTGGTCAAAGACCTCGAACCGATTTCGATGGTCGCCGCCGCCGCCTTCGTACTGGTGGTGCATCCCTCGCTGCCAGTGAAATCCGTCAAAGACCTGATCGCCATGGCGAAGACCAAACCCGGCCAGCTGCTCTACGCCTCGACCGGCAACGGCGGCAGCCCGCATCTGGCCACCGAGATGTTCAAGCAGCAAGCCAATATCGATATCACGCACATCCCGTATAAAGGCACGCCACCGGCGGTCACTGACCTGATCGCGGGCCAAGTGTCGATGATGTTTGCCAATACGCTCTCCGTGCTGCCCTATGTGAATGCCGGCCGTTTGCGCGCGCTCGCCATCAGCAGCATCAAACGCAGCGCCGCCGCACCGAGCCTGCCGACGATCGCCGAATCCGGCATGCCAGGCTTCGACTCGGTCACCTGGTTCGGTCTACTCGCGCCAACGGGTGTCCCGCGCGAGGCGATCAACCGGCTGAACCCTGAACTGCGCCGCATCGTGCAAAGCAAAGCGCTCGCCGATCTGCTGATCGCCCAGGGCGCCGACCCGATTGGCAGCAGCGCCGAAGAGTTCGCGGCACGCATCAAAGCCGACATCGCCAAATTTACCGTCCTCATCAAGACGGCCGGCGTGCGTGCCGAGTAAGCGGCGATGAGTGAAACCGCAGAAGTCACGCGCATCCTGGCCGACTATGTCGTCCATGCGCAGCCGGTCGATATTCCGGCCAGCGTGCGCCATGAAGCCAGCCGCGCCCTGCTCAACGCGCTGGGCTGCGCGATTGGCAGCGCACGCCATGAAACAGTCGAAAACGCGCTCGCCGCGATCCGTGATTTCTCCGGCCCGCCGCAGGCCGGCGTGTTCGGTCGCCGCGAGCGGCTCGACGCGCTCAACGCCGCGCTGATCAACGGCATCAGCACCCACGTCCTCGACTACGACGACACCCACGCGCGCGCAGTGCATCCGAGCGCACCGCTGTGGCCGGCGCTGCTGGCGTTTGCCGAATGGCGCAAGACCAGCGGCGCCGATCTGATCCATGCTTTCGTGCTGGGCGTGGAAACCGAATGCCGCATCGCGCTGTCGGTGTTTCCCGAACACTATGACCGTGGCTGGCATATCACCGGCACCGCCGGTATCTTTGGTGCGGCCGCCGCCACCGGCCGCTTGCTCGGCCTCAACGAACAGCAGATGCGCTGGGCGCTCGGCATCGCCGCCACCCAATCGTCGGGCCTGCGCGAAATGTTCGGTTCGATGTGCAAAAGCCTGCACCCCGGCCGTGCCGCACAGGGCGGTATGACCGCAGCGCTGCTGGCGGCGAAAAATTTCACTAGCTCGGAACGCGTCATTGAAGCCGAACGCGGCTGGGCGCATGTGACCTCGACGCGCTTTGAGCCGACGGTGATCACCGGCGAACTCGGCAGCCGCTTCGAGCTGATGTCGAACATGTATAAACCCTACGCCTGCGGTCTCGTCGTGCACGCCACCATCGACGGCTGTATCCAGCTGCGCAACGAACATCAGTTGCAGTCGCAGGACATTGCGCACGTCGATCTCACGGTGTGTCCGATCGTCATGGAACTCACCGCAATCAAAGAACCGCAAACCGGCCTGCAGGGCAAGTTCAGCATCTTTCACGCCGCCGCCACCGCCATCGTCTTTGGTGCCGCCGGCGAACCGCAGTTCAGTGACGCCGCCGTCAACGACCCGCGCGTAGTAACACTGCGTCGTCTCGTCACGGTGGCGCCGGACGCCGCGCTGAAAAAAATCCAGGCGCGCATCAGCATCACGCTGAACGACGGTCGCCGCTTTGAAAAAACCGTCGAGAACGCGCTCGGCACGCTGGCGCGGCCGATGAGCGACGCCGATCTCGAAGCCAAATTCCGCAGCCTCACCGACGGCGTGCTCGACAACACCGAGGCCCGCACCTTGATCGATTTGTGCTGGTCGGCGGAAAGCCTCGCCGACGGTGCGGCCGTGGCACGCGCCACCGTGCCGCACGCATAACAACTAAACCCGAATCCCGAATTTAACGACTCACGGACAAACCCCATGAAGAGCAAAGCGAAACCCGAAATCTCCCCGGTCATGCAAAAGGTCAGCGCCTACATCGCGGCCGCCCCGCGTAAAGCGCTGCCGGCCAAAGTGCTGGAAAAAACCAAACACCATGTACTCGACACCCTGGCGGCGATGGTGTCCGGTTCGCGCCTGTTGCCAGGCCGCAAAGCCATCTCGTATGCCAAAACGCTGGGCGGCAAGCCAGAGGCCGTGATCGCCGGCAGCCGCATCATCACCACCGCCGTCACTGCGGCGCTCGCCAACGGCATGCTCGGTCACGCCGATGAAACCGATGACTCGCACGCGGCGTCGCTCTGCCACCCCGGTTGCGCGATTGTGCCGGCCGCACTCGCCATGGGCGAACGCGAACGTGCCAGCGGGGCGGCGCTGTTGCGCGCCGTGGCGCTCGGTTACGACATCGGCACCCGCATCAACCTGTCGCTCAATGCCTATGAGTTTCGCGAAGACGGCCATTCGACGCACAGCTTCGGGCCGATGTTCGGCGCGGCGGCGGCGGCCGGTGCGCTGTGCGGTTTCAACGAGCGCCAGGCGCGCCATCTGCTGTCATATACCTCGCAGCAGGCCTCCGGTGTGTCGTGCTGGATGCGCGACGCCGAGCACATCGAAAAATCTTTCGACTTCGGTGGCATGCCGGCACGCAACGGCGTGACCTCGGCGGCCATGGTGGCGCACGGCTTCACCGGCGTTGACGACATCTTCGCTGGCGAGCGCAACTTCTTCGTCGCCTACGGCCGCAAGCCCAACATCAAGGAGCTGGTGCGCGAACTCGGCTCAACCTACGAAATCATAAACACCAATATCAAGCGCTGGTCGGTCGGCTCGCCCATCCAGGCGCCGCTCGATTCATTGCTGGATTTAATCGTCGCGCATCAGATCAAGGCGGCGGACGTTGAAAAACTCGTTGTGCGCGTCGCCCATCAGGGGGCGAACACCGTCGACAACCGCCACATGCCCGATATCTGTATGCAGCATATGTGCGCGGTGATGCTGCTCGACAGCACCGTCACCTTCAAATCCTCGCACGACGAAAAACGCATGCGCGATCCGAAAGTGCTGGCCTTGCGCAAACGCATCGAACTCTATGGCGATGACGCGCTGTCGAAAGTCATGCCAAGCCGGCAGGGCATCGTCGAAATCACGCTAAAGGACGGTCGCAAGCTGCGCCATCACACCAAGGCCGTGCGCGGCACCAGCGACAATCCGATGACGCGCAAGGAAGTCGACACCAAGAGCTACGATCTGCTCGCTCCCATCCTCGGCCCGTCGCGCGCGCGCAAACTGTGCGACACGGTATGGGCGCTCGATAAACTGCAGGACGTGCGCAAACTACGCGCGCTGCTGGTGGCGTGATGCGGCACTGTCGACGTCCGGCGCTTGCCGTCGCGCTGCTGGTGGCGGCAGTCGGTGCCGGCGCCCAGCAATACCCGCAAAAACCGATCCGCATGCTGGCGATCTCTGCGCCCGGCGGCGGCACCGATCTGCTGGCGCGCACCTACTCGCAGGGCATGGCCGACGCGCTCGGGCAAAATATCGTTATCGATAACAAACCGGGCGGCGGCGGCATCATCGCCACCGAAACGCTGGCCAAGTCGCAGCCGGACGGTTATACGATCCTGATGACCAACACCAGCCACTCGGTGTTGCCCAGCCTGCACAAGAAACTGCCCTACGACGTCTTGAAAGATTTCGCGCCGGTGAGTCTGGTCGCGCTGACGCACAGCTTGCTGCTGGTGCATCCGTCGATGCCGGTGAAAACAGTGAAAGAGCTGGTCGATCTGGCGAAGGCGCAGCCGGGCAAACTCAATTACGCCTCCGGCACCACCGGCGCTTCGGCGCACTTTGGCGCCGAATTGTTGAAACTGATGGCGGGCATCAACATCGTGCAGGTGCCGTACAAAGGCACGGCGGGCCAACTCACCGCGCTGCTCGGCAACGAGGTGCAAATGACCTTCTCGACCATGCCGCCGGCGATGCCGATGGTGCAGGCAGGCCGCCTGCGCGCGATCGCCATCGGCGGCCCGAAACGTTCGCCGGCGCTGCCCGAAGTGCCGACCGTTGCCGAATCGGGCTACCCGGGCTTCGACGTCGGTGCGTGGAACGGCATCCTGGCCCCGGCCAATACGCCGCCGGCGATCGTCAACCGGCTCGCCGAGGAAATTGCCAAGGTCGCGAAGAACCCCGAGGCCAAGGAAAAAGCCTCCAGTCAGGGCGCTGAACTGGTCAGCATGACGCCGCAGGAATTTTCCGATTACATCAAGAAGATGACCGGTCACTTTGCCAAGGTGGTCAAAGCCACCGGCATGCGCCCCGATTAAGCGCCGCCCACCGCCAACCAGCACTCTCAAGGACAGACAGCATGGATTTCAAACTGAGCGAAGAACAGGAAATGTTCCGCACCGCCGTGCGCGGCTTTGCCGAAAAACATCTCGCCAAGGGCGCGCTTGAACGTGCGCATCAAACTGAGCATCCCTTCGACGTCGCCAAGCTGATGGCCGAACAGGGCCTGATGGGCATCGCCATGCCGGAGGCCGATGGCGGTCAGGGTGGCACGCTGATGGACGCCATCATCGCCATCGAAGAAATCGCTGCGGTCTGCCCGCGCAGCGCCGACGTCATTCAGGCCGGCAACTTCGGCCCGGTGCGCGTGCTCGCCGAATACGGCACGCCGGATCAGAAGCAACGTTATCTCACTCGCATCCTCGCCGGTGAAGCGGTGACCTGTGTCGGCATGACCGAACCCGACGCCGGCAGTGCGGTCACCGATCTAACCACGTCCGCCACGCCCGACGGCGACGGCTGGCGCATCAACGGCGTGAAGGTGTTTCAAACGCACGCTTCGGTCGCTGAAATGATGCTGACCTATGTGCGCTTCGGCCCCGGTATCGGTGGTATCGGTTCGGTGCTGATTCCGCGCAACGCCGAAGGCTTTCGTCAGGGCAAGGCGGCGAAGTTTTTCAACGGTGAAGAATGGGTGCAAACCTATCTCGACAATGTTTACGTCGGCCCGGAAGACGTCTTGTTGAAAGAAGGCGGCTTCAAGAAACAGATCGCCGGCTTTAACGTCGAGCGCATCGGCAATACCGCGCGTTCATTGGCACTCGGCCGCTATGCCTACGAAGAGGCGCGGCAGTGGGCGATGCAGCGCAAACAATTCGGCAAACTGTTGTGCGAATTCCAGGGCCTGCAATGGAAGTTCGCCGACATGAAGATCAAGCTCGATGCCGGCCAGCTGTTGATTTACCGCGCCGTGGCCAATGCAGTGAACGGTATTCCGTCGGGCGAAGATACGGCGATTGCCAAAGCCTTCTGTAACCAGTCCGGCTTCGATCTCTGCAACGAAGCGATGCAGATCATGGGCGGCATGGGTTACACCGAGGAAACGCTGGTCGAATACTGCTTCCGCAAATGCCGCGGCTGGATGATCGCCGGCGGCTCGATTGAAATCCTGAAGAACCGCATCGCCGAGGGTGTGTTCGAACGCAGCTTCTCGCAACGCCCGCCGCAAGCGGCGAAATCCTGAAACGTTGAGACATTTTTAGCCACAGAGGACGCAGCCGTCACAGAGCCCCTCAAACCCGGTGCGCGAGAAATAACAACGATTTTTCGCGGCGTGCCGGACGCCCTCTGTGAACCATGACTTTGACCCCATGACCACCAATCGACTTGCACAACTGCTCTTCAATCCGCGCACCATCGCGCTGATCGGCGCCTCCGGCGATCCGAAAAAATACACCTCGCGCCCGCAACGCTTTCTGCGTCAGTACGGCTACGCCGGCAAGATCCTGCCGGTCAATCCGGGGCGTGACGAAGTGCTTGGCGAGAAAGCCTATCCGAGCGTGCTGGCGGTGCCCGATGCAATCGATCACGCCTTCATCATGGTGCCGACCGATGCGGTCGAAGCCGCCCTCGTGCAATGCGTCGAGAAAAAAGTCGCGGTGGCTACCATCTACAGCGACGGCTTTGCCGAAACCGGGGCGGCCGGTCGCGCCAAACAAGACAAGCTGGTTGCCATCGCCAAAAAAGGCGGCGTGCGTTTGATCGGACCGAACTGCATCGGCCTCTTTAGCAGCGCACCGTCCTGCGCGCTGTCGGTCAATGCGGTGCTGGAAAAACTGCATGTCACGCCAGGCCCGCTGGCGATCGTTTCGCAATCGGGCAGCATGATGGGCGGTTTGTTGTCACGCGGCCTCGGCCGCGGCGTCGGCTTCTCGAAACTGATTTCCGTCGGTAATGAATGCGATCTCGGCGTCGGCGAAATCGCCGAGAGTCTGGTCGATGATCCGCACACCGAAGCGATCCTGCTGTTCATGGAAACCATCCGTGGCGCGGATCACCTCGCACGCGCGGCGCGTGCCGCCTATGCCGCCGGCAAACCGATGATCGTCTACAAGCTCGGGCGTTCGAGCGTGGGCCAGGATCTGGCGGCCTCGCATACCGGCGCACTGGCCGGCGACGATGCGGTAGCCGACGCCTTCTTCCGCGCTCACGGCATCCTGCGCGTCGACACGCTGGAGAATTTGTTTGAGCTGCCGCCGTTGCTGCGCGGCCAGCGTCCGGCCACACGTCATCGCGTGGCGGTGATGACCACTACCGGCGGTGGTGCCGCCTCGGTAGCCGACCGTCTGGGCAGCTTCGGCGTTGAAGTCGTCGGCCCCACACAAGCGGTCATCGACGGCCTCGCGCAAAAAAATATTCAGATTGCGGCCACACGCCTCACAGACCTCACGCTGGCCGGCACGAAAAAAGAAATTTACAGCGGCGTATTGAACGCACTACTCGCCTCCGATCATTGCGACATGGTGCTGGCGGTGTCCGGCAGTTCCTCGCAATTCCAGCCCGAGGTGTCGGTGCAACCGCTGATCGAGGCCGACCACCACGGCAAACCGCTGGCGGTTTTTCTCGCGCCGCATGCCGAAGCCTCGTTGAAGCTGCTCGCCGAAAACAAGGTGGCCGGTTTCCGCACACCGGAATCCTGCGCCGACGCCATCCGCGCCTGGCGCAACTGGCTGCCGCCGGTGGAGATGCCGGCCGCCGATCACACACGACTGAACGCTGCCAGCAGTTTGCTCAAAACAATGCCGGGTAAAACCGTCAACGAATACGACGCCTGCAAAGTGTTCGGCGCGCTGGGTATCGCACCGGCGCCAACGGAAGTCATCACTGATCCAGCGCAGCCGACCACGGTCGGCTTCCCGGTCGTCGCAAAAATTCTGTCGCCGGATATCCTGCATAAAACCGATGCCGGCGGCGTCGCGCTCAATATCGGCGATGCCGCTCAACTCGCCACAACAGCCAAACAAATTCTCGAGCGCATCGGCAAGAGCCACCCGCAGGCGAAGTTGAACGGCATCCTCGTGCAGCGCATGGAAAAGGGGCTCGCCGAAGTGATCCTCGGTTTCCGTCGTGATTCACAGGTCGGCCCCGCCGTAGTGTTGGGCGTCGGTGGCATCCTCGCCGAAATCTACAAAGACGTCTCGATCCGCCTCGCGCCGGTGGATATCGACACCGCACGCGGCATGCTCGAAGAGGTACGCGGTCTGGCCGTGATTCGCGGTTATCGCGGACTGCCGCGCGGTGATTGCGAAGCACTGGCACGCGCGGTGGCGGCAATGTCGCAACTGGCCTGCCTGCCGGAACGCACGGTGACCGAGGCCGAAATCAATCCGCTGATCGTCAAAGCCGACGGCCAGGGCGTGGTCGCGGTAGATGGCCTGATCGTGTTTCAAGACAACACTACAGAGTAAAACATGGGCTACCAAGAGCACCGGCAACAACAGAAAGAGCAGCGTCGTCCGTCATAATTTTTCTCTGCGGACTCTAGTCTGTGTATCTTCGTGTATCTTGGTGCATCCCGGTGGCTGTATTCTGAATTTGACGTTTACGTGAGGAGACTTTCATGCTGGTGCACCAACTTGCTGAATACGCGGTCCGCGAACAAACTTCGAAACTGCCGCCGGAAGTCTGGCACCACGCCAAGCGCGCGGTGATCGACTGGTATGCGAGCCTCTTGCCCGGCAGCCTCGTCACGCCGGCGACGCTGCTTGAACAAGCGCTGTCCGAAGACCTCGATCACGGCAAGGCACGCCTTGCCTCGGGCCGTGCCGCCACCATCCGTGCCGCCGCGCTGATCAACGGTGCGGCTTCGCACTCGGTCGAATTCGACGACATCTATCGCGACGCCGGTTATCACCCGGGCAGCCCAATCATCTCCGCCGCGCTGGCTGCGGCACAGGCCACCGGCGCTGCCGGTGAATTGTTTTTGCGCGGCGTCATCGTCGGCTATGAAATCTCGACGCGTATCGGTGAAGCCGTGATGCCCTCGCATTACAAATACTGGCATACGACAGGCACCATCGGTTCGTTCGGCAGCGCCGCCGCGGTGGCGACCATCCTCAAACTCAATGCCACACAGATCGCCCATGCGCTGGCGACCGTGGCGACCATGGCCGCCGGGCTGCAACAGGCTTATCGCATGCAGGCGATGTCGAAACCCATTCATAGCGGACACGCCGCCGAAGTCGGCGCACTCGCGGCGATGGCCGCCGCCAAGGGTGTGACCGGTGCCACCGACATCCTCGAAGGCGAAGTCGGTTTCGGCAATGCAATGAGCACGGGTGCGGATTGGAGCAAAGCCACACGCGAGCTCGGCACGCGCTACAACATCAACGTCATGACCTTCAAGAACCACGGCTGCTGCGGCCACACTTTCGCGCCGATCGACGGCGCGCTGCATCTGCAAAAGACGCACGGCTTCCACTGGAGCGATATCAAGCGCATGAAGATTGCCACCTACAAGGCCGGCACCGACATCGTCAACAATGTCAACCCCGAGGGCGATTACCAGGCCAAGTTCAGCGTGCAGTATGTAACCGCACACGCGCTGGTGCACGGCAGCGTGCGCCTGGTGGCGTTTTCAGAGGAACGCATGAATGATCCGAACGTGCGTTCGCTGCTGGCTAAAATCGAAGTTGAGACCGATCCAGAACTGTCGAAAAATTATCCGAACCAGCGCGCCGCGCACATTGAAGTGGAGCTGAACGACGGCACCGTGCATCAGCATTTCCAGCCGACCCGCAAGGGCGACCCGGAGATGCCGCTGACCGACGACGAGTTGAACGAGAAGTTCATCGAACTCGCCGCCCCGGTGCTCGGCGACGCCGACGCGCGCAAGCTGCTCGAGGCCTTGTGGTCGGCGGAGAAACTCACTGACGTCGATTTTACATTTACCGCGCGGCCGCGGCAATAAACCAAGGGGAGCCATGATGGAACGCATGACTACGCGCCTGCGCGCCCTGCTGGCCAGCCCCGGCTGCATCGTTGCGCCAGGAGTTGCCGACGGCCTGGCCGCACGGCTGGTCGCCATGGGCGGCTTCGACGCCGTTTATATGACGGGCTTCGGCACCAGCATCACGCGACTCGGCATGCCCGACGTCGGCCTCTTGACCGCGACCGAAATGATCGATAACGCCAGCCGCATTGTCGATGCGTCGGAGCTGCCGGTGATCGCCGACGCCGACACCGGTTACGGCAATCCGATCAACACCCGGCGCACCATCCGCGATTATGAAAAAGCCGGCGTGGCCGGTGTGCATATCGAAGATCAGTCGTGGCCGAAACGCTGCGGCCATCTGGCCGGCAAGAAAGTCATCCCGGTTGGCGAGATGGTGGCCAAGATCAAGGCCGCCTGCGATGCGCGACGCGACGCGGATTTCGTCATCATCACGCGCACCGATGCGATTGCGGTGGAAGGCCTAGACGCGGCGATCGAGCGCGGCGAGCGTTATCGCGAAGCCGGCGCCGACATGCTGTTCATCGAAGCACCGGTCGGTCGCGAGCAGGTCGAGCGCGTGGCCAAGCATTTCAAAGGCGTGCCGCTGCTCTACAACATGGCGGCCAGCGGCAAGACCCCCGACCTACCAGCCGATGAACTCGGCCGCATCGGTTTCAAACTCGCGATTTATCCGAACTGGGTGATCCTCGCGGCGATTCCGGCAATGCAAAACCTGCTCGCCGAATTGAAGAAGACTGGCTCGATCGCGCACATGCGTGACAAGGTCGCCACCTTCAAACAATTCACCGAAGTCGCCGGCCTGCCGGAAATTCAGGAACTGGAAAAACGCTACGGCATACCCGAAGACCAGCGCGCCGGCTTGTAAAACCTTTTAGCCACAGGGGGTCGTAGGGGTCGCAGGATTTAGCGAAAAAAACAACCGCGTGGTCGTCATTGAATCGCTGTGTGACGCGGTGAAATAGATACGCGCTGTGGCAACGCTTTTGGATCAGTGCATGGCTATAAAGAACACGTCGCATCAGGCCTTGAGAGATGGCCGCTGTTTCGGTTTTACTCTTTTAATGCCGTGCACTCCGCGCCCTCTGTGGCAACGCTTTTAGGGATAAGCCCATGACCGCAGCACAAACGATGTTCGAAAAAATCTGGAACCGCCACGTCATCGTCGAGCGTGGCGGCAACGAGTGTCTGTTGCATATCGATCGCAACTTTGTGCATGAGGGTTCGTTTCATGCCTTCGCCGCACTAGCGCGCGACGGCCGCAAGGTGAGAAAGCCGCGGCAAACGATCGCGGTGGCTGATCACTATGCGCCGACGCGCAACCGCGAACTGGGCATCGCAGCCATCACCGACCCCGAAATGCGCAACATGGTCGAGCTACTCGCGAAGAACGTAGCGGCCAACGATATCGACCGCTATTACGATCTCGATCATCCGCAGCAGGGCATCGTGCATGTGATCGGCCCTGAACTCGGCATCACGCAGCCGGGCATGGTCATCACGGTGGCCGACTCGCACACCTCGACCCACGGCGCCCTCGGTTCGATCGCCTTTGGTCTGGGCGCCTCGCAACTCAAACAAATCCTCGCCACACAATGCCTATGGCAAAAGAAACCGAAGCGGATGCGCATCACCGTCGACGGTAAGATTCCCGCCGGCGTCACCGCCAAGGACATCATCCTCGCCATCATCGCCAAAATCGGCACCGCTGGCGCGACGGGTCACGCCATCGAATACGCCGGTTCGGCGATCCGCGCGTTGTCGATGGAAGGTCGGCTTACCGTCTGCAATATGTCGATCGAGGCCGGCGCGCGCTGCGGCATGGTCGCCCCCGACGACACGACTTACGCCTATCTCAACGGTCGTCAATACGCACCCCGCGATGCGCTCTGGGAACAAGCACTCGCCGATTGGCGCAGTCTGCCCTCCGATGCGGGCGCGCACTTCGACCGCGAAGTCTCGCTCGACGCCTCGACACTGGAACCGATGGTGACCTGGGGCACCAGCCCCGAACAGGCGCTGATGATCAGCGCCGCGGTGCCCGATCCGGCGCGCGGCAGCAGTGCCGAACAACGGGCTCAACTCGAACAGGCGGTGCAATACATGGGCCTCACCCCCGGCATGCCGCTGGCGTCGATCAAGATCGACAACGCCTTCATCGGCACCTGCACCAACGGCCGGCTCGACGATCTGCGCGCCGCGGCGGCGGTGTTGAAAGGCCGCAAGATTGTCGTCAAGGGCTGGGTTTCACCGGGCTCGACGGCGATCAAGCGCCAGGCCGAAGCCGAGGGCCTCGATCGCATCTTCAAGGAAGCCGGCTTTGAGTGGCGCAGTTCGGGCTGCTCGAGTTGCGTCGCCATGAGCGGTGACACCGTGCCGGCAGGCGAGCGTTGTGCATCGACCTCAAACCGCAATTTTGAAGGCCGTCAGGGCAAGGGCGCGCGCACCCATCTGATGAGCCCGGCGATGGTGGCCGCCGCTGCGGTCACCGGACATCTAACCGACGTGCGCACGCTGATCGGAGCACAGTGAGATGGAAGCCTTCACCAAACTGACCGCAGTCGCCGCGCCCCTCGACATGGCAAATATCGACACCGACAAAATCATCCCCGGACGTTTTCTGCGCAAGCTGCGCGGCCCCGGCTATGACAAGCTGGCTTTTCACGACATCCGCTTTCACGCCGATGGCAGCGAGAATCCGGACTTCGTGCTGAACAAAACGCCTTATCGTGCGGCGAAGATACTGGTCGCCGCCACCAACTTCGGTTGCGGATCGTCACGCGAAGCCGCCGTCTATGTGATGTTCGACTTCGGCATCCGTGCCGTCATCGCGCCCTCGTTCGGCGACATTCATTACGGCAACGAACTGCAAAACGGCATGCTGCCGGTTGTCCTGCCGGATGCGGTATGCGCCAGCCTGCGCGCGCAATTGCACGCCAGCCCGGGCGCCACCATCAGCATTGATCTCGACGCGCAGCTCGTCATCGCGCCCGACGGTGCCCGCCATGCCTTCGAGATCGATGCCAACGCCAAAGAGCGCCTGTTGAAAGGCCTCGACGATATCGGCCTCGTCATGCAATACAGCAACGAGATTGAAGCCTTCGAACAACGCCATCGGCAGGCGATGCCGTGGCTGGCGTAATTCATTAACGAAGGCCTTCGACGCTTTCACGGCGCCCAATACCGCGGGCACTGCCGCGGTCTGCGTGACGACGGCTCAGTGATGCGTGCGCGCCACACAGTACCCGGCAACGTGTTGCTGGCGCTGGCGCCGGCCCGATACCAGCAGGGCCGACCGCACCAGAACGGTAGCGCTAGGCGAGGCCGATCTCCTTGGCCAGATAGACGTCCTGAATCGCGTTGAGTAGCGCGACGCCATCCTTCATCGGTTTCTGAAACGCCTTGCGACCCGAAATCATGCCCATGCCACCGGCACGCTTGTTGATCACCGCGGTGCGTACGGCATCGAACAAATCGTTTGCCCCCGACGCGCCGCCGGAGTTGATCAGGCCGGCGCGGCCCATATAGCAATTAGCAACCTGATAGCGCGTGAGATCGATCGGATGATCGGTCGACAATTCTGAATACATGCGCTTGTCACTTTTGCCGTAAGGATTTTCCTTGCTGTCGAGCGACAGATAGCCGCCGTTGTTCTCGGGCGCTTTCTGTTTGATGATGTCGGCCTGGATGGTGACGCCCAGGTGATTGGCCTGACCGGTCAGATCGGCCGAGACGTGGTAATCCTTGTCGCTCTTGAAAGCCGGATTGCGCAGGTAACACCACAGCACTGTCGCCATGCCCAGTTCGTGCGCGGCGGCAAACGCCTGCGAGACCTCAACGATCTGGCGCGCCGATTGGTCGGAGCCGAAATAAATCGTCGCCCCCACCGACACCGCGCCCATGTCGCGCGCCTGCTTCAGGTTGGAAAACATGATCTGGTCGAACTTGTTCGGATAGGTGAGAAATTCGTTGTGGTTGATCTTCACCATGAACGGAATCTTGTGCGCGTACTTGCGCGCCACCGAGCCCAACACGCCCAGCGTCGAGGCCACCGCATTGCAGCCGCCTTCAAGCGCCAGTTTGACGATGTTCTCGGGGTCGAAGTAGGCGGGGTTCTTCGCAAACGACGCGCCGCCGCTGTGTTCAATACCCTGATCCACCGGCAGGATCGACAGATAACCGCTGCCGGCCAGACGCCCGTGGCCGAACATCTGCTGCAGGCTGCGCAACACCGGCACGCTGCGGTCGCTGGCGACAAACACGCGGTCAACAAAATCGGGCCCTGGCACGTGCAGCGTTTCCTTGGCGATGGTTTTGCACACGTGGCCGAGCAGATTGTCGGCTTCGGCGCCCAGAATTTTGGTGATGTCAGACATACAAGCTCCTTGCGGGTTATGGAATTTGAAAAGCAAAATTATATGGCCTCGCGCGCCGCCGCGGAATTACCCTCGCGCGCAGAGTTTGCAACGGCAGCGCTTTTATCCGCACCGCTTGATTGCATGCTCACCCGGTGCTTGCGCCTCGACCGACTGGTCACGTGAGATGCGGGGCCGTTTAGCGCAGCAACAAATTGTTCAGCGTGTGCAGATAAATCTGCGGCAGCAGCACCAGCTCATCGACGCGGATGCATTCGTTGATCTTGTGGATGCTGGCATTGGTCGGCCCGCATTCAATCAACTGCGGGCAAATGTCGGCGATAAAGCGGCCGTCGGAGGTGCCACCCGTGGTCGACAGTTCCGTCTCCAGCCCGGTGACGGTTTTGATGGCGCGGCTTACCGCATCGACCAGATCCCCGCGCGGCGTCAAGAACGGCCGGCCGTCATAACTCCATTCCAGCTCGTAGGGCACGCCGTGTTTGTCGAGAATGCCGTGCACGCGCGTCTGCAACGATTCCAGCGTACTGGCGGTGGCAAACCGAAAATTGAATTTGATGTGCGCGTCGCCCGGGATCACATTATTGGCACCGGTACCGGCGTTGAAATTCGAAATCTGCCAGGTGGTCGGCGGAAAATATTCATTGCCGCGATCCCATTCGATTTGCGCCATTTCCGCAATCGCCGCCGCCACTACGTGGATGGGATTGGTCGCCAGATGCGGATACGCGACGTGGCCCTGCGTGCCCTTGACCGTCAACCGGCCGGAGAGCGAACCGCGGCGGCCGTTCTTGATCATGTCACCGACCTGCTTCACTGCGGTGGGTTCGCCGACGATGCAGTAATCCATCTTGATGCCGCGCTCTTTAAGCGCCGCCACCACGCGCACCGTGCCCTCGACCGCCGGGCCCTCTTCGTCCGAGGTAAACAGCACCGCCAGCGAACCGGGATGATCGGGGTTGGTCTCGACAAACTCGACGAGTGCGGCAACAAACGCAGCGAGTGAACTCTTCATGTCGGCGGCACCGCGCCCGTACATCACGCCATCGCGGATGGTCGGCTCGAAGGGGTTGCTCTGCCATTGCTCGAGCGGCCCGGTCGGCACCACATCGGTATGCCCGGCGAAACACACCAGCGGTGCGGTAGCGCCACGGCGCGCCCACAGGTTATCGACGCCGCCACTGCTGATTTTTTCGCAGACAAAGCCCAGCGGCTCAAGAATGCCGATGATGAGATCAAGACAGCCGGCGTCGGTGGGCGTGACCGAAGGCCGCGCGATCAATTGTTGGGCGAGTTGCAGTGTGTCGATGGGCACGATGGCAGCCTTCTTGAGCGGGTGAACGGCGAATCTTAGCAAATCCACCCGCCCCCACCGCGCCCGCCGCGGGAAACAAATATAGAATAGGCTGAAAACCGCGTCGCACCCCGCACGGCGACCGCATAACACGAGGAGTTTTCACGGTGACCGCTCTGCTGGTTTCACACCGCTTTCGCACGCTCTATGGCGACGCTTTTCTCGCCGACGCCACAGCGCGCGGCATCGCCCTCGAATATCTGGTGCTGCCCGACGACCCGCAAGCGCGCCTTGCCGATGAACTCGCCGCGCGCGCCGAGGTAGCTTATTTCAGCAGCGACGTCTTCCCCAAATTCGGCAAACCGTTTTTTTCCGCTACCCGCAAAGCCGCCGACCTCAAATGGCTGCACGTCTTCAACGCCGGCGTCGATCATCCGGTGTTCGCGAGCATCCTCGAACGCGGCGTGCGGCTGACGAATTCTTCGGGCACCGCCTCGACACCGATCGCGCAAACAGCGATTGCCGGCATGCTGCATCTGACGCGCGAGCTCGCCGGCCGCACGCTGCTGGTCTACGGCTTTGGCAAGATCGGTGCTGAAATCGCACGCCTGGCGCGGCTCTTGGGCATGCGCGTGATCGGCATGCGGCGCAACCGGGAGGCGCATGCCGCGGCCGATGAAATGCACACGCCGGATCAACTGCACGCCATGCTGGCGCGCAGCGACTGGCTGGCGCTGGCCTGTCCTCTGACCAAGGAAACACGCGGCGTCATCGACGCCGCGGCGCTGGCGGCGATGCCGCCGGGCGCGCGCTTACTCAACATCAGCCGCGGCGAAGTGATCGACGAAGCCGCGCTGATCGATGCGCTCAATCGCCGCCATCTGGGCGGCGCCTATCTGGATGTGTTCGCCCAGGAACCACTGCCCGCCGAGTCGCCGTTGTGGGACATGCCCAATGTGCTGGTCACCGCCCACGACGCCTCGACCTCTGACGCCTACGACCCGCGCATTAATGCGCTGTTTCTCGACAACCTGGCGCGCTGGCAGCGCCGTGAACCGCTGCTCAATGAGGTGACCCAATGATGATCGCACGCAGTCTTTGCATCGGTGCTGCGCTGCTCGCCTGC
>CAMDSO010000046.1 GCA_945906935.1 Bordetella parapertussis | reverse complement strand
ACCGCATCGCGCCGGAAATGATCGAAGGGCGTTGTCCGGCCCTGCTGCGCGATTTTCTGGAAGTGCGCGGCCTCGGCGTGCTGAACATTCGAGCCATCTTTGGCGAATCGGTGCTGCGTCCGCGCAAGAGCCTGAAACTGATCGTACATCTTGAAAAACCCGTCAGTAGCGACCTACCGCCGATCGAGCGGCTGCCGTTGAAGCCGGGCGTTCAGGACATCATCGGCGTCAACATCACCAAGGTGACCATACCGGTGGCGGCGGGCCGCAATCTTGCCGTGCTGGTCGAAGCAGCAGTACGCAACCGCGTACTGCAATTACGCGGCATCGACAGCACCGGCGATTTCATCGAGCGTCAGGCGCAGCACATGCGCGATGGCGGCGAGTGAACAGCCGGCGCGGGAAAGCCCGCTGACATGCAGCTCATCATCCTCACCGGACTCTCGGGCTCAGGCAAAAGCGTCGCCTTAAAAGCACTGGAGGACAGCGCTTATTACACCAGCGACAACCTGCCCTCGCCATTATTGCCGGCGCTGGTCGATTTCCTCGAGGACGCCGGCTATAAAAGCGTCGCCGTCAGCATCGATGTCCGCAGCGGCGACACACTCTGCGAACTGCCGCGACTGGTGCGCGAACTCAAGACGCGTGGCATCGACGTCCGCGTGCTGTTCCTCGACGCCAAAACCGAAACATTACTCAAACGCTTTTCCGAAACCCGCCGCCGGCATCCGCTCTCGCATAACGATTTGACGGTAGTCGAATGCATCGCCAAAGAGCGCAACCTGCTCGCCGAACTCGGCGACATTGCGCACCGTATCGACACCAGCGACCTCAACCCGAATGCGCTGCGTGCCTGGGTCAAGGACGTTGTCGAGTTCGACCAGTCCGGCATGACCCTGCTGTTCGAGTCATTCGGCTTCAAACACGGCGTGCCGCTCGACGCCGATCTGGTGTTCGACGTGCGCAGCCTGCCCAACCCGTTTTACAATCCGCAACTGCGGCCGCTCACAGGCAAGGATCCGGCGGTGATCGCCTTCCTCGCCGCTGATGAAAAGGTGCAAAGCATGCTGGCCGACATCCGCGGCTTCCTCGATAAATGGCTGCCCAGCTTTGTCGCCGACAATCGCAGCTATGTTACAGTCGCCATCGGCTGCACAGGCGGCGAACATCGTTCGGTTTATTTCGTCGAACAACTCTTACGCCATTTTCAACGCGACCGGCGTGTGCTGGCGCGACATCGTGAATTGAGCGGATCATGAACACTGCCACCGACCATCAGGTCGCGATTTTTCCTTTGAATACCGTGCTCTTCCCCGGCGGAAGCCTGCCATTGCGCATATTCGAGCAGCGCTATATGGAGATGACCAAGCAGTGCATCGCCAACAACCGGCCGTTTGGCGTCTGCCAGATCAAGGAGGGCCGGGAAATCGGCACGCCGGCGGTGCCCGAAGCGGTGGGTTGTCTTGCGAGCATCATCGAATGGGATATGCCGCAACTCGGTGTGTTTGAATTAAAAACCGAAGGCACACAGCGCTTTCGTATTCTGCACTCCGAGGTTGCGCGCAACGGTTTGATTTCTGCCACCATAGAAACTCTGCCGCCGGAAGAACCGGCGGCGCCGTCTTCGGCGTTGTGCGCCGAGGTTCTCAAGGCAATCATCGACCAGATCGGCAGCGTACACTTCCCCTCGCCGCACCGCTTTGATGATGCAAGCTGGATCGGTTACCGGCTGGCGGAAATCCTGCCCATCGATCGCGACACGCGCCAGCGCATGTTGCTGCTATCCGACCCCGCAGAACGTCTGTCGCAGCTCGAACAACTGCTCAACGAGCAGGGTGCCCCGCAGGCCCGACGCTGATGTCATCACGGCCCGCCGGCGGCCGCTAACGCAGAGATCAATCCGCCGCGGGTGTCGGCGCTCCAAAGTAACCCGGAAACTCCGCCGCATAACAAACAGCTGAACTGTAGGCCGTCGCCATCGCAGCCGTCCGTAGCAAACCGCGCCGCGCGAACAAATCACGTAATGCTTGGGTGGCCGCAGCGGCGCTGATGCTCGCCAGCGCACCATCCTGCGCGCGGTAAATACGCGCCTCGGTAACAACAAAATCCATCGCAATATCGTGTGCCTGCGGCTGTATCGTCAGCAGGCGCGCGTTTTCAAAGGCGAGACCGATGGCAACCATGCGCGGCGACTGTGCGGCCAGTGTGCGGTCAAAATAACCGCCGCCATACCTCAGGCGATAACCCTGCGCATCAAAACCGTTCACCGCTACGAATGCCACATCGGGCGCGAGCAGCCGGGTTACGTGCGGATAGGGAATGTCATAGACGCCTTTGCGCATCGGCGCGCCGCGCCACCACTGGCGAAACTGCAGAGGGCTAGCCGCCGCAACCACCTCCGGCAATGCGGCCAGCGCACCAGCGGCGCGAAAATCACGTAGCGCAAAACGCGCACCGAACTCGTTCTTAAACGGCCTGCAGAAACCAATGACGGTGCCCGCTGGAAAGGCGAAGCCGGCGCGGATCTGCGCATGGAGTTCAGCACTGCGGGCACGATGCTCGTCGGCCGTCAGCGCCAGACGCGCGGCGATCAACTCTGCGCGCTGCTGCCGGCGCCGCGCGCGAATCTCGTTCCAGCAGTCCTCCATGGTATGCCTCTCACTATCGGTCGCACTGCCGTCTATGCGCCAACGCTGGCCTGCCTGCAGGCGCCGACTTATACTGTCGCCCGCATGAAGATATGTTCCCCACTCTTCTCTGCATGGCTGCTGCTGTGCATAGCATTACTGCCGGCCGCAGCGGCGCCGCTGCACGCCGCCGGCGCCGCGCAGGAAATTCTCGCGCCCGCCTGGTTCAAGCCAACCTTTCTTGATTTCCGCGACGATGCGCGCGAGGCCGGTGCGGCGAAAAAACATCTGATGATTTACGTCGGACAACACGCCTGCTCCTGGTGCAAACGCCTTATTGAGGTCAACTTTCGCGACCCGACAATTGTCGACAAGATGCAAAAGAATTTCGATGCAGTCGAAATGAATATCGTCGGCAGTAGTGAAACAGTCTGGACAGACGGCACGCGCGCCAGCGAAAAAACACTCGCCGCCCGTTTGAAGGTGCGTTACACGCCAACCCTGCTGTTTCTCGATGAGCACGGCGCGGTAGTGCTGCGATTGAATGGCTACTACGAGCCAGATCGCTTTTTAATGGCCCTCGACTACGTCGGCAACCGCGACTACCGCAACCAGCCTGACTTTCAGACGTATCTGAAAGCGCGCGGCGTGAGCGCCGAAGAACGCAGTAGCCGCGTCACGCCTTAGAGCCCCTGCGCAGTCCCTCGCCCCGCTCACGGCGCGAGCAATGCAAGATACCAACCAGCAATCGCGCAATGAGCAGAGCCCTTCCCTGGCGCTGCAGGGCAAGGTGATCGAGATTAGGGGTTCGCACAGCGATCCGCGGCGGTAGCAACCACCGTGCGCGCTAGCGCCGCTGAGCAGGTCCCTTCCCCTGCGCAGCGGGGGAAGGACAGGATGGGGGCGCAGCGCACGCACGAACAACGCGAGCCGCTGCCGCCACTTCAGGATTCCAGCCCCGCCAAGATGCGCCGCACCGGCGCCGGCAATGCAGCCCCCTGCAGCTCAGCCAGCGGCAACCACACCACACCGGGCGCATTGAGACGCGGATCGATTTTCTTAACCCTGACCTGCAATGGCTCGATATCGAGCAAAAAATGAGTGAAGCCGTGGGCCACCATCGGTAATGCGCTGATGCGACCCGCCTCCACACCAAAGCGTGCCATACAAACCGCATCACTACTTTCATTGGCGGCGAGCTCAGGCAAACTCCACAAACCGCCCCAGATGCCGCTATCCGGCCGCTTCTCCAGCAAAACCTGTCCCGCGTGCAACATCACCAGCATGCGCGTATGCCGCTGCGGCAGCACCTTGCGCGGCCGCGGTGCAGGATATTGCGCGATGGCATCGTCGCGCCTGGCTACGCACTGCAGTGCTAACGGACACAGATCACAGCGCGGTTTGGTCCGCGTGCAAATCCCCGCACCAAGATCCATCAGCCCCTGGGTATAGGCTTCGACATTTTTCGCCGGCACCAGGCGATCAGCGTGTTCCCACAAAACGTCGGCGACCGCCGCATCACCCGGGTAACCCGCGACGCCGAAACAGCGCGCGAACACGCGCTTCACATTGCCGTCGAGTATCGCCTGCTGGGCACCGTAGGCGAAGACGCAGATCGCCGCCGCCGTCGAACGCCCGACGCCAGGCAGTTCGAGCACCGCCTCAAACTGGGTTGGGAAAACGCCTGCATGGCGTTCTGCAATCTGGCGCGCCGCGCGATGCAGGTTGCGCGCCCGCGAGTAATAGCCCAGCCCGCTCCACAAACCGAGCACCTCGTCTTCGTGCGCTGCCGCCAGCGCGGCGAGATCGGCAAAACGCTGCAAGAAACGTGCGTAATACGGAACCACCGCCACCACCTGCGTCTGCTGGAGCATGATTTCAGACAACCAGATGCGATAAGGGTCGCGCGTTCCCTGCCACGGCAGACCGTGGCGACCATGCACGCGCTGCCAGGTAACCACCATAAGTGCGAAATCCGGTAACAAAAAGTTATTTTTCATACTTTTCATTTATGTAGTAAACTTGGGCGGTATATGCTTAATGTAATGAAATTTTTGAAAAATTAAACCGGGGAACACGATGAAATTTACTATTAAATCTAGCTCTGTCAAAAATTATTTGATGCTGATGCTATTTTGCACATTACCGACTAAAGCGCTGTCCCAAAACACCGCGGGTAGCACCGTGACAGGAGCCCCCCCCCCAGTCTCAGCTGAAGCTGCCGCGCCGTGGACTTACACCACTGGCCTAAAAAGAACGTTGTTTAACTTTAAAAATGCAGTTAAACGCAAATCGGGTTTTGAAAACGGCTATAACCTCGACGCTGACAATTACCAGATCGGCGGTATCGCCCTCGGACAGAGCCAAGTAGTGGTCAACAACAACGCTGTTAGCGGCATCGTTGAGAGGAGACTCCAACAGCAGAACTACAACGTTTCTGGGCGAATTTATCAACGCCTGGACAACGGCGGACGCATGACCTACCGCTTAGACCGCTTGTTTGCAAACAATGATGGCTCCACCGGCAATGAAGATGGGGTAAAAGCTTGGGCACCGAAGGTTTCATATTTGAACTCGCAGGGTGACTTCCTGTATGACCTCGAATACGCGAAAAGCACCTACAAAAACGGCGAGGGCTTGAGCATTAAACAGCTTGTGCCGACCATCGGTTTCGCCATCAATGATTTTTCCGACTGGATTAATATCCGCGCTTATTACATCTCACTTGAAGGGGATAGAACCCGCAGGCAGGATATGAGTAATACGAAAGGCCTCGACTTGACCTGGGTTCACTTTTTCCCCGCGAGCGAAAATATACTCATGCCTGCAAACATTTCTATGGGCTATTTCTTGGGCAAGCGCATGTATGACGTCAACACCGGAACGGGAACCATCGCGAATTTGGATCATTACCAAAGCGGTGGCGTGAATTATGGTGCCGTCTGGTCGCTTGCGAAAAACGTTGGCCTCAGCCTGAACGCAGGCCTCATGAACATGTCAGAAAAAAACACCAATTTCACGCCGCCGCCGCCATCCCAGGCTTATTCTGTGAAATATATTAATGCCAACCTGACCGCCAGCTTCTAATTGCCTCGCATTAAGCTTTGGAAAATAGTTAGAAATTACGTTTTTTTAATGTCTGGGCCGGTGTAGGCCCAGACTGAACGGCCGCATATATTCTAAAAATGTAGATAGAAAGAATTTAAACTCATGAAGAGAAATAAATTATCAGCTTGCTTGGGCGCTGCGCTTTTTACACTCAACTGGTGCGGTCAGGCTGTCGCTCAGACAGAGGAATGGACTAACTCTTACAAGTCAGAGGCGGCTGGAAACTATCAACAGGCAGCCCAGCAACTCGAAAAGTTGGCAGCCAGTGACGAACTTTCACAACTGCGCCGCTCCTACCTTTTGTATATGCAGGGAAGATATCCGGACGCAGTCAAGGGTTATCAACGCGCGCTAGAAATGAACCCCCAATCATTCGATGCAGTCCTTGGGCTATCCCTTGTTCTGCTGGCCCAAGGCCGCTGGAGCGACGCCGCTGCGCAGGCTAATTGGGTATTGCAGAATGCGCCGGGCAATTATGTCGCGCAATTGCGTATGCTTGTCGCGGAGCAGGGACAGCTGAAATGGAACGATGTCAGCAAGCGCGCCGAGGAACTCGTTCGCCGTTATCCGACAGACCCTACCATGTGGGTCTATGTTGCACGGAGCGCAGCCGGATTGGGAAATAAGAATCGCGCCCGCGAAGCCTACCAGCGCGTCATTCAACTGGTTCCTGGCCATATCGAGGCGCTCAAGTATATCGGCGGTTAAAGCCGCGTGCATCTTGGAATCTCTACGATAATCTGCGATAACCATAGATCCTCCGAGATGTCGAGCATCGTAAGTTCAAAAATCACGCCCGTTCTTAGCTTGCCCTCTTAAAACTAATGTTTCAAAGACAGGCTAAGAACAGCCGTTCTTTTCTGCAGCGCCTGTCTCATCTTGGCTACAACCCAGCCTCAAAGTTGCTTGTGCGTCGACATTGAATTCAATCCCCCTAAAATCACACGCTAGACCGACTGTATCGCCCTAGAACGTACCCCCCGGCCTCTCACTCCAGACCTCAATGAAATGAACTTTAGAACGATCTGGGACAGGGCACAGGCACTGACGGCCTTGCAAGAGTTGGCTCGTGGCTATGCTTGGATTTCTCTCTTTCCCAGTTGGCACGCCGGCTTTTTGCTCTCCTTGGTGACGTTTATTGACCCCAGTGTTGGAGGGCTGGGATTGTTGGGGGCCGTTTGCGCCAGATATTCTGGAAAACTGGCCGGCGCGGACACGGCATTAAGACCCCTCTGCGCTTACAACGGTGCATTGACGGGGTTGCTCATTGCACATGTTTGGTATATCGAACCGTCTTCCGTAATGCTTGTTGCCGTTGCCACCTTTTTTGTCGGCTGGGTAACTGTTGTCATGGGTCGGATCGCTTGGCTCATCTTAGGCTTGCCAATTCTTAGCATGCCTTTTGCCCTGACCGCCATGCTGACAAGCGCCTCCGGCAGCAGCCTTACCACCCTGCAATTCAAACCGTATACCGCGCCTCCAGAATTTCTCGGGGGGCACCTTGATAAATTCCTAGGCGCTCTGAGTGGCTTGTATTTTGAACCCAATCCGTACATAGGCCTTTACGTGTTTGTGGTGATGTTGTTGTTTTCTCGTTACTACGTGCTGCTCGCGATCATCGGTTACGCTGCGGCACTATTCTGCCTGAGTATGTTAACCGCAGCCCCTGAACATCTAGCCGTAAGCACATGGGTTGGATGTTCCATCTTGGCCTCAATATTGGTTGGCGGACTTTTCGCGGTGCCTTCCGTTCTGACCGCTTGTCTCGGGGCGATTGCGGCAATCTTCGCCGCCTGGCTGGCGTTATCGCTACAAAGAATACTCGAAACAGTTCATCTCTTTAGCTACTCAATCCCCTTCGTCCTATCGGTGTGGCTGGTTCTTTACGCCTCTCTTAGAAACTATCAGACTGCCGACCGCTTCAATCTTTACTTCCCCGATTTTCCAGAAAAAACGCACGAACGCGCCCGCATCCAAAAAGCCCGCACGATGGGACTCGGCAGCGTCCCGCTTGCCTTACCGTGCGGCGGCGCGTGGACGATTTCACAAGGTTTTTCAGGGCCACACACCCATCATGGACCTTGGCGTTACGCGCTTGACTTTATCATCGTCAGAGTCGGCAAAAGCTTTGCCAAGAACGGCGGAAGTTTGTCGGACTTTTACTGCTTTAACCAACCGGTATTATCCCCCGCCTACGGACAAGTATGGGCTGTGGTAAACGATATCCCGGACAATCAACCTGGCAAAGTCAACGTCGCGCAGCACTGGGGGAATTTCGTTCTTATTCGTCTTTATAACGGCACATTCGCTCTCGTCGCACACCTACGCCAGTGGTCTGTTGCCGTCAGCCCCGGCCAGTGGTTACAGCCCGGCTACCTTGTTGGGTACTGCGGCAATTCAGGCCGATCACCCCAACCCCATATCCATCTGCAAGTGCAAGTGGGCCCGGCTCTCGACGCGCCAACTATTCCGTTTCATCTGGCGAGCGTTCTGGTGACCGATGCCGGCAGCGAGGCTCGCTATGAACTCGCAATCGTTCCGAAGGAGGGGGCGCTGGTTAGCACTGCGCTCGAAGCCGATGCAAGGCCTTTTTACCTGCTTGCCGGACGCGGGCTACGCTATCGAATTCTAGAAAATGAAAAATTTGTCGCGGATTGGACACTGCGCTGCTCAGTTGACGAACTGGGCAGGCTCATTTTGCAATCGAGTGGCAACGGAAGCTGTGTTGTAGAGTCAACGTGGTCTATTTTTTCATGCTACCAACGCTCTGGAAACAATGACCCTTATCTTGACATCTGGTTATTGGCTTGCGGCTTTACCCCCACCTCATCACAAGCCGAAAAGTGGTTTGATCATGCAACGCCTTCCCGCATGTTCCCGCATCGCCTTGTTCGATGGCTCGCCCCCATCTTTTGGCCATGGACTACATTTCTGGAAAGCTCATACCAGAGAATGTGGGATCTGGAAGCCCAGGCCTGGCGGCAGGATTCAATTCATACAACAAGGCTTTTCGCCAAGACCATGGAGACGCGCGCGTTTCTGACCCCTCAAATTGGCTGTACCCATATTTCAGCTCGGATCAATGATAAGCACTACACCTTCGAACTCAACCGTTTTTTCCAATGCGCTGACGTTGGCATTCCGGGGTGGGAACTAACACCAGCGATTTCAAATTCCCTTAAAACCGCAAACTGGCAGAGGGTGACCTGATGTCGCTAACGGGCGACGAGAACGCGCTCCAGCCTCAAGTCGGACGATCAAAACTGTCCTTCTAATCCTTCTAATCCTTAAAAATGGTGCCTCCCATAAAAAGCTTTTCGACTGTGTTGGTATTCGTCGCGTTACTGCCCCTAACGTCCATGAGGGTGTGCGCACAGGATTCAATCTGGGCTTACTCCTATCAGCTGGAGGCCTCAGGACAATACCTGCAAGCGATTGCCGCACTTGATGCAATCACAGTCAATAACCGGGCGGCGGAATACAAACTACTGCGCAGAGGTTGGCTATACTTCAGAGCTGGCGCGTTTAATGAGTCCATACGCGAATACCGGCTTGCAATCGCGCGAAACAACAAATCGGTCGATGCCCGCGTTGCCCTTCTGCTGCCCCTGCTCGCAGAACGGCGCTGGCAAGAAGCAGAGCTGGGGGCGAATCATCTGCTGGCCTTCGCTCCAAACAATTATTTGGGTTTATTAAGACTCGCGATTGCCATGGAAGGCCAGCGCGAATGGGTGGGGATGCTAAAAACAACCGTACTCTTAATCAACCACTACCCATCGGATGTTACTGCTTATATATACCACGCAAGGGCAAACGCGTGGTTAGGCTATCGCGAAGAAGCTACATCTGCATATGCCGCCGTTCTGGTGCGCCAGCCGGGCAATCTTGAAGCCAGAGCTTACTTTGCTCAACAGCCATTGCACCATTAATTCCGACCGTGACATTGACGGTCTATTGCCACCAGCGATGGAACTGAAGTGGTATGGCGATACTGCGGACCTCACACCATGAAAATATTTGACCTCAAAGAGCAGCGCGACCATTTATGGTCGAGATTACATGAGCTAGCCAAATTAACGCCATTTCCAACGACTGCGTTTGCCGAGACACTAGAATCGCTTTCTGCAGTTGATCGGTTCTGGGCATATCCGGGTCACGAAGTATTATGCAGAATATCCCAATATCTAAAACGCCAGCAGTTCTCCCTGCTTTTGCACATGATTACTAATTGCTGTCATCAACTGAATTTCGAGCGTTATCGGTTAAGTAGCTTCATTCCTTTCCAAACCAATCTGGAAAAATTCGACAAACCAGCGCTATTCGAAACGCAACATTCAGAACCGCTGTCATTCTCTGACCAAAAACCCTATTTCGAGGTTTTGATCGTACATCCGTTCCCGGAAACGTACGAAAAAATTTACCGCCAGCAACTTGCATCTTTCATAACGGCAAACGATGAGTTTTTATACGACATCGTGCTGGTGAGTTGCGCCGAAGACGCCCTGACCGCCATTCTTTGCAATACGGATATACAAGCCTGCGTGTATCTGGACGATATCGCTGCAGCCACTGAAAGATCATCAGATTTGTTCGCTAATTACACGCGACCTTTACTTTTTAACACGCAGACTCTGGATGCCACGATTAGTGTGGCAGCTAACCTTTGTCGAACTATTCGCGACCTAAGGCCAAGTCTCGATCATTACCTCATTAGCAATCGAACCTCCGTAGATCTGGCATGGAATATCCGGTCGCAGTTTGATCGCGTATTGTTTCACCTCAACCCCTTCAGGGGTTTACATGATGCCATCATCAACGGGCTACGCAACCGTCTATCCACCCCGTTCTTCGATGCCCTTCGCACGTATAGCCTTCATCCCAAGACCACTTTTCACGCACTGCCACTTTCCCGTGGCGCTTCCGTCAGGAACTCACCGTGGATCCGGGACATGCTGGACTTTTATGGTGAAAACATTTTCCAGGCTGAGACCTCGTCGACACAGGGTGGTCTCGACTCATTACTCGATCCGACGGGCGCCATCAAACAGGCTCACCTTAAGGCCGCAACAACCTTTGGAGCACATGCAACCTATTTTGTAACCAACGGCACGTCGACTTCCAACAAAATCGTGATGCAGGCCAATCTTGGCCCCGGCGATATCGTTCTAATTTCGTCGGATAGTCACAAGTCTATCCCCTATGCAGTGACGCTGTCGGGGGCGTATCCGATATTTCTTGAACCCTACCCGCTGACAGAACATGATCTATGCGGTGGAACTGAGTTATCACAGATCAAAGCGGTCCTTTTAGACCTTAAAACACGCGGTCTGTTACACCGGCTCAAGCAGATTACTTTAACTAATTCCACTTTCGACGGGGTTATTTATAACTGCGAGAAATTCATGATGGAAATCCTGGCAATCAAACCGGATATCATTTTCCATTGGGATGAGGCCTGGTTTGCCTTCGCATATTTTCATCCGCTCTATATTGGCTTTACCGCAATGTCCGCAGCACGAAAAATACGAGAGCGTCTCAAAAGTCCAGACTACCTCAAATTCTTCGAGGCAACGCTGAACTCGACCCAAGGTGGTTCTGCCGAAGAGCAGAACGATTACGCCACTTACCCGGATCCTGCTCTTGTCAAATTGCGCGTGTACGTAACACAGTCTACGCATAAAACACTGACGGCGTTCCGCCAGGGATCAATGATTCACGTTGCCGACGATTGCTTCAATGAGCCCAGGTTTCTTGAGACTTTCCGCATTCACACTTCGACCTCTCCGAATTATCAACTCGTCGCGTCGCTGGATATCGGTCGCCGTCAGGTCGCACTTGAAGGTTTCCAGCTAGTCAGGCGGTCGATCCTTCTGTCGCTGCAACTCCGGCAGCGTATCAATGAGTCAGATACGCTTAGACCCTATTTTTCGATACTCCACACTGACACGTTGATACCAGCCAAACAACGCTCACAACGCAATGATGTCTATGAATCTTTGAATGCCGACACTATTCCGATAGAAGACACGAATAACTTCAGCATCACAGACACAGCAAACCTATGGTTAAACGCTGATTTTTGTGTTGATCCGACGCGTATAACCCTGGCACTGAGAAACACAGGGATCGACGGTAGCAGTTTTAGGCAACTGATGATGACCCGCTATGACATTCAGGTTAATAAAACGTCCAGGAATACCGTTCTTTTTATTATTAATATTGGCGCAACCCAAGCAACCATAGACTATCTATTTCAGGTGTTGAATGAAATGGCCGATTTATTCAGGTGCGATACCCTCAAGAAATCGGCAAAAACTAATATTCACACGGACATTCCATTCCCAGGGCAAAGGAACTTCCACCCCGCGTTCCTTCCATTGCCAGGCGGAAAATATTCAGCCCTTAATATCAGAGACGCTTACTATCGCGGATTGGATGCAGGTCAGGTTTATTTCATACCGCTGTCTGCAGAAACCATTAAATCCGCTGCAGCCGGATTTATGTTCGTATCAGCAAGCTTTGTCATTCCTTATCCGCCCGGCTTCCCCGTGCTCGTTCCAGGGCAAATAATAACCCTCGAAATTCTTACATATTTCCAACAAATCCGGGTCAGTGAGATTCACGGCTACAGCTTTGAACAGGGTTTCAAAGTCTTCAAGAACGATTGTTTGATCAATAGTGAACGAATTCCTGACATGAATGCGGGGGCTCTCGAAAACGTTGCCCACGCTGGCAAACCATCCAGGCAAGGTTAGTTGCATGACACATTCCTCGAGAGTCTTATTAGATTCGGTATCTGACATAAAAAAATACTACTCGAATAACGAGAGACCTATTATTTTTGTAAGCCCGACAAACTTTAATGTGATGGGAATTCATCGTTGGGTCAATCACTGGTTGAATATCACGCTACTCGATTGCTTTGACGGCAGACACCCCGATATTCTCAATATAAAAAACGATTACCCCCTCGCATTCACTAGTACCCAGGACATAAACAAATACCTGCTAACGCACGAAAAAACACAGAAGATCCTGAACCCCTTGGTCGACGGCACGAAACCGGCGTTTATTTTTCTTTTTTTTGACGATTTTCTAGAGGAAATATGCAACGGCATGGGATCACAAGTCCTGCTGCCGCCGAACAAACTGGTTCGCGAGATTGACAGCAAGATTATGACTACGGAATTAGGAAACGCAGTCGGCGTAAGAAGCGTACCAAATGTTTTGACGAAAATTAATTCATTTGAGGCGTTGAAAAAGATCGCACGAGAAGCAGGGTTGGGGGACCGATGGGTTATACAGACGGCTTATGGAGATTCTGGCAAGACTACTTTTTTTATCCAATCAAGAGCAGATTATTCAAAAGTATCTGCGCTAATTGAAAAGGAGGATAAGGTCAAGATAATGCGCTGGATTCGATGCACTGAAAGTGCAATTGAAGCATGCGCGACTCGCTGGGGAACCTTCGTAGGTCCGCTAATGACTGAACTGATCGGACTCGAGGAGTTAACCCCGTATAAGGGCGGTTGGTGTGGGAATGAGCTTTATAAAGACGTTTTCAGTACCGAGGTCCGAGCCCAGGTCAGACAAAAAAGTCAGGCGATTGGGGACGCCCTCTACCAGAAGGGATATCGCGGTTATTTTGAGCTGGATTACCTGATTGACCTTGATACGGGCGAAGTGTTCCTGGGCGAAATCAACGCGCGGATCACCGGCATCAGCGCCATGACCAACCTGTCTGATTTTAGTGATCGTCAAATACCACTATTTTTATTCCATCTACTGGAGTTTGATCCGATCGTCGATCTCACGCTCAAGGTTGGCGATTTCAATGACGCTGTACTGGCTTGCGGTGCAGAGGGGACCGCAGCGCAAGTTATCCTGAAATATGCCGAGGACCCATTAACGATCGCTACCAACGCGCCCGTTTCAGGTGTCTACACCCTGAATGGCGATAGGGAACTGACTCTGATGTTTCCAAGCTACGAGCGGCGGGATGCACTTGGCCCAAACGAAATTTTCATCATGCGGATCACTTCCAAGGGCGACTATGCCTACAAGGGGTGCGATCTTGCCATCATGTTCCTGAATACCGTGATCTGCGAGAAAAAAGGGCGTCTAAATCTGTTTGGAAAAGAGATGGTCAACGCGTTAAAAAGTTTATTTGAATTCCGCGCACTCAATTCCGAGGAACGATCCCAGGTTGAACTGCGCAACAGTCCGGTTAGCGCGAAAAGTATGGGGGCGTTGTGAAACGTCCCACGCAAAAGCGCTTTCACGCCGTTGCCGAAGCGACGCCGGGGGAAAAATGGCTCGCACATTACCGCAGCGCCTTGCCCGCTTACCGGCACTGGTTCTCGATCGAAGGTGAGCTCAAACGCCCGAGTTTGACCGATTGCCGCGACGCGCTGAATGAATTCATGCCTGAATTTGTTCCACTGTGGGAGCGGTTAGTAGAACTCGCTGATGCAGACACAAACGATGCCCGTTTATTAAGTTTCTATTGCCCTGCGCCGTACCTTTCAGGCTGCTCACAGGCGGTCTGGGTGCGCTATAACCCAACGTTAGTGCGCAATTATGATTATTCGCCGGATTTCTGCGAAGGGCGGATCATGCGAACGCACTGGCACAATACGGACGTGATCGCCTCCACCGACTGTCTATGGGGTGTTCTCGACGGGATGAACGAGCACGGCCTCGCCGTTTCTCTCGCCTTTGGCGGCAAAGAGGCGACCACTGAGGGTTTTGGCATTCCCATCATCCTGAGGTACATACTCGAATTTTGCAGGAATGCAGACGAGGCCGCCACGCTACTCTGCCGCATTCCCGCCCACATGGCGTACAACGTAACCATCCTCGATGCACTGGGTCGTGTGCAAACAGTTGAGGTTGCACCTTTTTCAGAGCCTGTGGTCAGCTCGAAGCCATTCGCCGTTAATCATCAGGGTAATTTCGAACTCACCAACTACTCCATGTTTTCGCGCTCTTATGAAAGGCAGAAGTTTCTCCAGGACAAGCTCTATGACCCCTTAATCAGCATTGAATCTTTCGTGAGCTCTTTCGAGCACAGCCCTTTGTTCGCCACCAACTATGCTGAAGGTTTCGGCACGCTGTATACCGCCATCTATAACCCCGGACTACGGGCCGCGGAGTTTCGGTGGCCCGGGGGGCTTCACATGTATCAATCTTTCGCGACTTTTGAAGAATGCGAAATAGACGTTCACTTGTAACAGGCACTCGTTAAATCAATAAAATACGCCCGCCCCCGTCCAATGCAATATTTTATGGCGCACCAAGGGTCGAGATTCACACCTACTCGCACGGCAAAATCCCCCCTGCGCTCTTTGTATCGCGACGCTTGGCGACCTGGGCTTTGGCGCTGCGCACAGCCGCCACTGGCTCGGTCGGTCTATAACGGGGTTGTGCGTCGGATGTGGATAAAACAGGGGGTGGAGCGGGTGAAGGGAATCGAACCCTCGTATGCAGCTTGGGAAGCTGCCGTTCTGCCATTGAACTACACCCGCGATTGCAGCTTGGATTTTACGCTACTCCACGACCACCCTCAAACCGGATCGGGTTCCGCGCACCATACAAGGTCAATATCGCCTCGGCAGTGAGGCTCACCGCGGCCAAGCTTAACGCCCGTCAGCTTCCCAAGCGGAAACCCGCGGTCGGTTACTACCGGGTATCCGCTGAGAATCTGCCCTCGTGTTACCCGTCAGGTCTAGCGTGCCGCCGGTTGCTGTTCGAGCTTGATCTGGGTGGCGCGCGCGCAATTCTCGGTCACCGTGAAATAACGCTGAATCCAGTCAGGACCGATTTCGTAGGGATGCGGGCCATTGCCGCGCCCGGCGAGCATGCGGTTCTTGTTGTAGGCGTTGTCAAACTCGGAATGATTCGAGATCAGCACCGTAGCACCAAACTCCTTCGCCTTGGTGGCGACATGGCGCTGCGAGTTGATATACGTCTGCATATTCTTGATGCCCCATTCCGGCTGGGTATATTCGTACACGAGCGCGGTGCCGCCCGAGTAAACGAGATTCACCGGGCGACCGCGATCGAGCACCTGGAAGGTGAAGGACAAGGTGCCGTCGGTATGACCGGGCGTGAACCAGAGGTTCACCGTCGAATCGCCGAGCGTGAGCTTCATGCCGTCGGTTGCCACGATGTCACGCTTGGGCGCCATGGTTTTAAAACGATTGGGCACTTTCTCGACCAGATCCCAATCCGGGCCGGACATGACGACACGCGGGTTGTAGCGTTTCTGAATCATCTCGGCGCCACCGATATGATCCTGGTGCGCATGCGAGACGATCAAATACTTGATGTCTTTCGGATCAAGTCCGACCTTGCGCATGCCGCCGATGATGAGTTCTTCCGAGTTGTACGGATAAATCGTATCGAAGAGGATGATGCCTTCGCGTGTGGTCAGCGCCCACGCCGAGTGGATCTTGCCGCCGACGAAATACAGGTTGTCGAACACCTTCGCCGGCTCCGCGTACCACGAAGAACGCGGCGGCGCCTTGGACGGGTCCAACACATAGGGTGCGGGAATGTCGCGGAAGTCTTCGCTGCGGCTGGGCGGCAGGAAACAGGTACGTGCGAGCGCGCCGAGAAACTCGAATTCAGCGGCGTCCTTGGCAACCTTTTGCACCGCTTCAATCGGGGTCGGTTTGGGTTTGGGCATTGGGGCGACCTGCTGCGCCAGGGCGCCGCCGGCAAGGGTGGCGATTGCGAACATGAATCCGACAAACGAAGCAAGACGTGGTGCGGCGCGCGTGAGCATGGTTTCCCCCTGATGAATGACTGCGGCACATTGAGGTTGGCCGCTTGACTGGAGCATACCGGCTTTTGGTGGGGCCGGTGTGAGGCCTTCGGTTCCGATCTGCGCGAGACGCAGCAAGAGCCACAAGCGGTGATTGACAAGGCGCCGGATACAGCCCCATGACCGGCGCACAAAACCTGGCGATGGCACTTATGACGCTGCCGTTCTGCCATTGAGCGACCACCGCAAATTTGCCGCCGTATTACGCGGGTCCACGACCTGTCTCAAACGAAACCGGTCAACTCAATCAAAGATACACAGGGGTGGAGAATGCTCCACTCTTCGTCAAGGAGTCGCACAGAAAAGCTATGGGTTGCTCAATCCGCACGCGCGCCCGACACCTTGATCGCAACGCGCATTTTTACCAACTGCGCGCGGATATGCAGCGCAAATTCCTCGGGCGTGGTGCCCATTGCATCGGCTCCCAGATTCGACATCTGTTGCGAGAATTCAACGGTCTGCAACGCCTGCGTCTGCTCCCGGTTAAGCTTGTTGATAATCGCGCGCGGCGTGCCTGCGGGTGCCACCAAGCCGTACCAACCGGTCCATTCATAACCGGGTACTGTTTCCGCAATCGCTGGCATCTCCGGGGCCAGTGCGGTGCGCTGAAGGCTGCTGACACCAAGCGCACGCAGCTTGCCGGCACGAATCGAGGGCAACAGCGCCGGCGCCACCAGTGCCGTTAGCTGCAACTGGCCGGACATCGTATCGATCACCACCGGTGTGGTGCCCTTATAGGGGACGTGCAGCAAATCAATTCCGGCCATGCTCTTGAGCATTTCAGTGGCCAGATGCGAACTCGACCCCGAGCCTGGCGTCCCATAATTCAGCTGACCGGGCCGCGCTTTCGCCAGCGCAATCAATTCGCGCATCGAATGCGCGGCAACTGCGGGATTAACCACAAAAACAAACGGCGTAGAAGCAAGCAGACTGATCGGTGAAAAGCTTTTCACCAGGTCGTAGCTCTGCTTTTCGTACATCGCGTAGAGGATAGGATTAAGCGATGTCATCATCAAGAGCGTGTATCCGTCGGGCGCAGCGCGCGCCACAATCTCGGTGCCAATATTACCGCCCGCACCGGCACGGTTATCGATCACCACCTGTTGTCCCCATGCAGCGGTAAAGCGACCGGCGATCAGTCGTGATACCGCATCGAGTCCAGAACCAGCGGTATTCGGCACCACGACGCGAATCGGCCGCTTCGGATACTCATCGACCGGCGCCGCCAACGCCGCACCACACACAGCGAACAAGCACACCTTGGCAGCAAGCGTTTGAAAGCCAATCGACATGAAATAAGTCTCCTATTCCGGCTCGATCCCCGCCAGTTTCACTGCCTCGCCAAAACGCTTGATCGAAGCAGCGATATGCGGACGAAAATCAGCACTGCTGCCGCCGATCACGTTCAATCCCAGCTTGTCGAAACGCTCGCGCACTTCCGCCACTGCCAGCGCCTTGCGCACCTCGCCCTCGAGCCGGGCGATGATGGCTGGCGGCGTGTTGGCCGGCACAAACAAGCCGTTCCAACTGGTATCGATGAAGGTCCCGGGCACACCGGCTTCGGCGGTGGTCGGCACCTCGGGCAAAAACGCCGCGCGCGTCACATTGTTATAGGCCAGCGCACGCAAACGACCAGCCTTGACCTGATTAAGCACCGTCGAGGGGTTGCCGAACATCCACTGGATTTCGCCCGCCATCAAGGCACTCAACACCGCACCTCCGCCTTTGTAAGGCACATGCACCATGTCGGTCCCGGCGCGCGCATTGAGCATCGCACTGGCCAGATGTATCGTGTTGCCGATCCCCGCTGAACCATAGGCCATGCTCGTGCCGGGCTTGCGCGCCAGTGCGACCAGTTCCTGCAGACTACGCACCGGCGACGACGGCAGGACCACCAGAATCAGCCCGTCGGAAGCCGATAGCAATGACACCGGAAACAAATCCTTGATCGGATCGAAGGGCATTTTTTTGCGGATATTCGGATTCACTGCATAAGCCGCCGACGAAATCAGTACGGTGTGGCCGTCTGCTTGCGCCTTCGCCACGAGATCCGCACCGATAATGCCGTTGGCACCGGGCCGGTTATCAACAATGAACTGCTGGCCGGTCTGCGTGGACAATTGCGGTGCGAGGATGCGCGCCGTGGTATCCGGGCCGCCACCGGTTTCAAAGCCGACCACAATACGCACCGCGCGTGCCGGGTAGGGCTGCGCGCAGGCCGTGACACCCACACCCAGCAAAGCCATGACTGCAATGAAGTGGAATGTTTTCATCTTAGTAGTGGGACTTGAAACTCAAGCCACCGCGCTTGGCCAGTTCTTCAAGCTCGATGAAGGAGCGTTTGGTTTTTTTATCAACCGTAAACTGCATTTTTCGATCGGATTCGATGGTCGCACGCACTGCCAGCAGCTGCAGGCTTTCCTTGACCTCCCATTCATGCGCGCCCGCGATACCGGCCGGCGCGTAAATCGAACAGCCGGGCCCGACCGGATATTCATTGCCATCAAGATCGCGCACTGTGGCGTGACCGGCAACGACGAAGTAATACGCCTCAATCGGATGCCAGTGCAATTGCTCGTACGAACCAGCGGTATAAGTCGCCAGCCCGGCGCGGATGCGGTCGCTCGGCTCAGCAGCATGCCCGACGATGCGTTGCATGGTCTGGCCGGCGGTCACTCCGGGCTCGGCATTGATGTGCGCGGCGTCGATCACGCGCAGTGTCGGTTTCACATCCATTGCGATTCTCCATGTCTTAACAGGTTGGATGCCCGAAGCATAGCAGCAGACACCGCAGACGTTTTGCGGTTCGCATTTCACAAGTGAGAGGGTATATTCGGGCCTGCCCAATAAATAGAGCATCCCATGCAAAAGCAATATCTCAATACGCTGGTGCTGTCCTGCACCCAAGCCACGCTACAAACCACCGGCGTCACCATGATAGCGATCACCGGCCTCGCCGGCTTTGCACTCAACGACAACAAGGCGCTGGCGACGCTGCCCTTGACCTTTTACGTACTCGGCTCGGCCATAACCACCATCCCCGCCTCCTTTCTGATGAAACGGGTCGGCCGCCGCATCGGCTTTCAGCTCGGCACCGCGGTCGGCATGTTGGGTTCGATCGCCTGCAGCTTTGCAATTTATATGGCGCATTTCTGGATGCTCTGCGCCGGCATGATGGTGATGGGCGTTTACACCGCCTTCGGCAAATACTACCGCTTTGCCGCGGCGGATGCCGCCAAGGTCGATTTTCGCGCCAAGGCCATTTCACTGACGCTGGCCGGCGGCATCGTCGGCGGCATCACCGGGCCTGAAATGGCCAAGCGTACGCACGACCTGTTTGCAGACTATCCGTACATGGGTTCGTACATGTCGCTCGGCTTCGTCTGCCTGCTGGCGATGCTGATCCTGACGCGGCTCGACATTCCGAAACTGACCGAAAAAGAAATCAACGAACCAGGCCGGCCGCTGGCGGCGATCATGCGCCAGCCCGAGTTCCTCGTTGCCGTGCTGGCGTCCATGCTCTCGTACGGCATCATGAACCTGATGATGACCTCAACGCCGCTGGCGATGCGCGCACATGATCACCCCTTCAATGACGCGGCGATGGTGCTCGAATGGCACGTCTTCGGCATGTACGGGCCGTCGTTTTTCACCGGTTCGCTGATCAACCGCTTTGGCGTGCTCAATGTGATCATGACCGGCATCGCGCTGATGTTCGTCTGTATTTTCACCGCGCTATCCGGCACCGAATTCATTCATTTCTCGCTCGCACTCTTCGTGCTCGGCGTTGGCTGGAACTTCATGTATGTCGGTGGCGCGGCGCTGCTGACCGAATGTCACACGCCCTCCGAGCGCGCCAAGACGCAGGCGGCCAACGACTTTCTGGTCTTCCTCACCATGGCGGTGTCGTCCTTATCTTCGGGCATGCTGTTGAACAAAGCCGGCTGGCACGCAGTGAATCTGGGATCGATCCCGTTCATGGCGCTATCGCTGACGGCGACGCTGTGGTTGATTCTGAAGCGGCGTAAGGCAGCGCGGGGATAACACTGTGCTGGCTGGTGTGCGGTGCGCACCCTACAACGGCTAACGTGACAAGGTCCGAAGGCGGCGTTAGTCTTTTACAAAATGGATGTCGACATGATTTTTAATTTTCTAACAGGCACCCGCTCTCTCCAGCGCAAGAAAAACTTGCCGCAGCGCGTAGGGTGCGCACCGCGCACACGTTATGGCGGCGGCTGGTGCGCGGTGCGCACCCTACAAATCCTGATGACTTTAAGTGCGTTGTCTTTTGGCATGGCCAACGCACAACCATTCCCCACCAAACCCGTGCGCTTCGTCTCCACCGCGGTGGCCGGCGCCACCGATACGGTCGGCCGCCTGATCGCCAACGGCCTCACCGATAAACTGCATCAACAGGTGATCGTCGATAGCCGCGGCGGCGCCAACGGCATCATCGGCAGCGAAATCGTTGCGCGCGCCACGCCTGATGGTCACACCGTGCTGATCTCAACCGCCTCGTTCGCCATTAATCCGGGCGTCTATCGCAAGCTGCCTTACTCGCCCGACGATTTCGCGCCGGTGACACTGATCGTCACCTCGGGCGGTTTGTTTCTGATCACCAATCCATCGGTGCCGGCGCGCAATGTGCGCGAACTGATTGATCTCGCCAAAGCAAAGCCCGGCGAAATCTCTTATGGTTCGGCGGGTGTCGGCAACATCACACATATGGCCGGCGAACTCTTCAGCATCATGACCGGCGCAAAGTTCAATCATGTACCCTACAAGGGCGCGGCTGCTTCGTTCACCGATGTGCTCGGCGGCCACGTCTCGTTCATGTATTCCGGCGCGATCCAGTGCGCGCCATCGGTGAAATCCGGCAAGGTGCGCGCACTCGGTTTTACCGGACCCGTGCGCTCGAAAGTGTTGCCCGAAGTCGCTACCCTCGACGAACTGGGTCTCAAGGGCTACGAAGTGCAAAGCTGGTATGCGCTCTACGCGCCGGCGAAAACACCCAAGGCCATCATCAACACATTGCGCGACGCGGTGGTTGCAGTAATACGCGAACCGCAGAACAGCGAACAACTTGAAAACTGGGGTCTCACACCGGTCGGCGGCACGCCCGAACAGCTCGGTGAATTTCTGAAAAAAGAAATCGCCAAATATCAGCGCATCGTGCGCGAGGCGAATATCTCGCGCTCATAAACCTGTAGCCCGGAAGGAGTGAAACGAATTCCGGGGTTAGCGCATGCCGTAACCCCGGAATACGCTGCGCTCCTTCCGCGCTACCACTTCATTGCATCTTGTTTAGCAACGCAAGCCTGACAAATGCAGGCGACATTGCGCAATTTTTCTGGGACGCGCGCCAGCAATTCCGCACTGAAGGTCGCTGTCATGCACCAACAGGGCTGAGCCGACGCCTGCCCTTGCGCCGATGCGCAGTCATTCGACCGACCACACAATGGGCAAGTGGATGCAAGCGACGGCGCCAGCGAAGTACCGCGCTTCATCGGTTTCTGCGCGCCATCAGCCATTACTGCAAAGGCTGCAACACATCCTCCAGCCAGTCCCACATATACGCGGTGCCGATGCTGAGGTTGTCGATCTGACAATGGTGATAACCGCCCTCTTCGCGCGTAAACACCTTCATGTGTTTGTTGGCCGAACCGCAGGCGGCAATCATGTGCTCGGCGTGATCGGTCGGCGCCTGCGCATCACCCTCGCCGTGCACCAGCAGATACGGGCAGCGCATTTTTTGAATCACGCCATCGAGCTTGAAGCCTTCGAGTTTTTCAAACGCCTCGGCCTTGGTTTCCACGTCGAACACCCACAGCAGATGCTGCCACGGCACCGACAGCGACAAGGCCTCGCCGCGCTCGATGCGCGCCAGCCGCTGCTGCCACTTGGTGTGGTAATCCCACTCCGGGCCCCACGAAATACAGCAGGCGAAGCGTTGATCCATCGAAGCGGCGCGCGGCGCGTAATAACCGCCCAGCGACAACGCCATGATGCCGATCCGTTTCGGATCGAATTCGGGCCGCGCGGCCAGATAGTCATAGGCGGCGCCCGCATGGCGCTCGGTCTGATAATGCAGCGGCAGATTGCGAAAGCGGATCGCTTCGCCATTGCCCGGGCCGTCGAGCATCAACACCGAAATACCGCGCGCGGTCAGCGCCGGAATACCTTTGAAATACTGCATCTCCTTGGTGATATCGAAGCCGTCGAGAAACAGCATCACCGGCGCCTTGCCTTTGCGCCCCGGAACGGGATCGCCGTGCACCAGTATGCCCGGCAGCGTGACGCCCTCATACGGCACTTCGACATGTTCCATGCGCGGCCGCGTCATCAGACCTGCAGCCTTTTTGAATACCGCGACGCTATTTTTATAAGCGGCCTGCGAGGCCTCGGTCTTCGGATGCAGGAAACGCTCGCCGATCTGCGCGTAGAGCGCGGCACGCAGCAGATAGGCCGATGCGCTGTGGGCGTGGCCCGCAGCCGCTTTTTCATTGCCGATGGCTTCGAGGCGCTCCGCCTCGCCAGTCCATTCGCGAAACCAGACCTCATCGTCACCGAGATGATCCTTAATACGCAGCCCGATACGGTGCACTTCGTCGATCTCTGCGCCACCCCACGGCGCGGTGCTTAACGCCCCCAGCATGCCGTGTGACCAGCGGTAGTTATCCGGAAAATACATGAAGGCGAGTTCGCCATTGGGCAGCTTTGATTGGGCCATGTGGGTTCCCTTTCAGGCAAAAAAGATGGTGGAATTGTTCTGATACTATAGCCGACGTCGTGCCCCAATAACTATTCCAACGGATCGAATCATGAGAATACGCAGCGTTGAACTTGAAATGCCGAACGCGGCCGCGGCCGCCACATTTCTGCAAAACCCGTGGGGCTTGATTGATGCCGGCAAGCGCGGGGATACCACTTATCTGCGCGCCACCGCCGACCAGGCGTATGCCATCTCCGTCAAAGAGGCAGCGCAGAACGCGATGATCTCGGTCACGTTTACCGGCAGCACAGCGGAAGTGAAAGCCGTGTATGCACGCGTACAGAAATCCGGCCTCAAACACGGGCCTTGGATCGAAGAATTCGACGAACCCGGCCGCGGCGCCGGCTTTTACGTCACCGGCCCGGAAGGCGAGCCCTACCGCTTCCTGGTGGAAAAAGAGCCTACCGCCGCCCTGCCCGCCGACAACACGCGCCCCTTGCATGTATCGCACATTGTGTTCAATACGCTTGACCGTGAGAGCGGCTCCACAGTGCTGACCGACGTGTTCGGTTTCAGGATGTCGGATCGCACCCGCATCATGAATTTCCTGCGCCCGGACAACATACATCATGCGGTCGCTTACGCCGACGCGAAAAATGTTTCACTCAATCACATCGCTTTCGAGATGCAGGACACCGATGCGGTGATGCGTGGCATGGGTCGCCTCAAGGATGCCGGCTGCGCCACGGTCTGGGGCCCAGGCCGCCACGGCCCCGGCAACAACGTATTCTCGTATTTCGTCGCGCCCTTCGGCGCCTGCATCGAATACACCTCGGAAGTGCAGCGCGTGCCCGATGACTACAAGGTCGGCGCGCCCGAGGATTGGAAATGGCCGCCGGGCCGCGGCGACCATTGGGGCATCGCCTCGCGCGACAACGACAAGCTGATCGCCTCGGGCGACGCCTTCCCCTACCGCGCCCTGGCCGTATAAATCTCCTTCAATCAAACGGCGCGCAACGGCGCGCCGTTTTTAATTTGAGCGACACCATGAAAACAATCCCCGCCGCCCTTGTCTTGTCCACGCTGTCCGTGCTCGGTGTAAGCGCCGCCGCACAGAACTACCCGAGCAAGCCGATCCGCGTGATTTCCGAATACATCGCCGGCGCCGGCGGCGATGTATTCTTCCGTCCGCTCGCCACCAATATCGCCGCCGCGATGGAACAGCAATGGATCGTCGATAACCGTGGCGGCGCCGGCGGCCTGTTGGCGGTTGAAGCGGTGTCACGCGCCACGCCCGATGGCTACACCGTGTTGCTGGCCTCACAAAACGTGCCGGTGACGCGCCGCTATCTATCGCGCACGAAACCGGTCGACCCGAATGTCGATCTCACACCGATCAGCGCGCTGTGGCGCACCACACTGGTATTCGCCTCGCACCCGTCGTTTCCGGTGAAATCGCTGCGCGAGCTGATCGCTTATGCGAAAGCCAATCCGGGCAAGGTGTCGTACAGCTCCTCGGGCATCGGCACGCAAGCGCATTTTGCCGGTGCCAACTTCGCCAACATCGCCGGCGCCAATCTGCTGCATGTGCCTTACAACAACAACCGCCAGGTCACCGATGTGCTGGCCGGCGACGTGCCGCCGACCATCAGCATTGTCTCCTCGGTCACGCCCTATACACGGGCCGGCCGTCTGCGTGCACTGGCAGTCGCCGGCGCCAAGCGGCTTGAAATCCTGCCTGACGTGCCGACGGTCTCGGAAGTACTGCCCGCGTTTGAACCGCCACCGACATGGACCGCACTATTCGCACCGCCCGGGCTACCGAAACAGTTACTCGCCCGCCTACACGCGGCGGTTGTAAAAACCACCTCGAACCCGGAATTACGCGCCAAAGCCAGCGCAGATGGTTTCGAGCTGATCGGCAACACGCCGGAAGAATTCTCGGCGCAACTCAAACGCGACATTGAAGTTGCTGGCCGTCTGGTCAAGGCCGCCAAAATCGAACCGACCGATTAATTTTTACGGGGAAGACGATGAAACTCTGCAGATACAACGATGGTGTAGCCGGCCTGATCGACGGCAATCAGATTTATCCAATCGGTGACGCACTCGCCGCTACCGGCGCGGTGCGCAGCGGTGCGAGCATGACCGAGATCATCGACGCACTGGCGAACAACCCCGCCGCTGCGGCCGGCCTCAGCGCGGCACGCGCAGGCACACCGGTCGCCCTCGCCGCCGCCACCCTGCAAGCCCCCACCCTCAATCCGCCGGCGATCTGGGCGGCGGCAGCCAACTATCGCGCGCACCAGGCCGAGATGACGATCCGCGTCAACGCCTATGACCGCTCACAGTTTTCCGCCGACGATTTGATGGCAGAAGTATTTTTGAAACCGCAGTCGTCGATCGTCGGCCCCGGCGGCACAGTGATCCTGCCGAAGATCGCGAATCACGTCGATTTCGAATGCGAACTGTGCGCGGTGATCGGCCGCCCGGCGAAAAAAGTCTCGGCCGAAAATGCTCTCGACTACGTCTACGGCTACACCATGTGCTGGGACATCAGCATCCGCGATCCGTGGAGCAAGGGCCGCCACAACACGCGCAATATCCGCAAGGGTTTCGACACCTTCTGCGGCGTCGGCCCGTGGATCGTCACCAAAGACGAAATCGGCGAGCCGCAGGACTTGCACATCAATGTCGAACAGAACGGCCAGAGCGTGATGAAGGCGCACACCGCCGACATGATCAACGGCCTGCGCGACCTGATCCGCTTTCTGTCGAGTGTGAGCACACTGATGCCCGGCACGCTGATCACCACCGGCACGCCGGCCGGTGTCTCAAAACTCGCCGACGGCGACCACCTCAAGGCTACAATCAGTGGTATTGGCACGATGGAACTACACGTCGCTGCTGAAGCCTAACCCTGTCACGCCACACAAGGACCCAACACCATGCTATTGCCACTTGTCGGCCGCAATATCGCCTATGACCTCGTCGGCCCGGAACACGGCCCCGTCGTCGCCTTCTCGCACTCGCTCGCCGCCGACTCCGGCATGTGGGCCGAACAGGTACCCGCCCTGGTTGCCGCCGGCTTTCGCGTACTGCGGGTTGATCTCAGGGGCCACGGTGGCAGCGGCGCGCCCCCCGGACCGTACACCATCGACCAGCTGGCCGACGATATCGTGCTGGTGCTCGATGCGATCAGCGTCAAACAATGCCATTTCGTCGGTCTGTCGATCGGCGGCATGATCGGCCAGTCGCTCGGCATCCACCACGCCGGCCGCGTCAAATCGCTGATGCTGTGCGACACCCAAGCCTGCTCGCCGGCCGACGCCGCCACACGCTGGGGTCCGCGCATTGACGCGGTATTGAAAGCCAATTCGCTCGAACCGATTGCCGACGCCACTATCGCGCGCTGGCTCACCGCCGATTACAAAAACGCGCATCCCGCGCGCTGGCAGCAAATTCGCGACACCATCGCCGGATGCACGGCGGGCGGCTATATCGGCGGCGCGCAGGCGATCGCTAATTTCAATTACGTGGCGCAGTTGAAAACGGTGACGACACCGGCGCTGGTCGTTTGCGGCACTGACGATCCGGCTGGCTCGCCCGAGGAAGTTCGCCACATCGCCAGCCTGTTTGCCCACGGCAGCTACGACGAATTCAAGGGCGCCCGCCATCTGCCGAACATGGAACAACCCGACGCCTTCAACCGCGTCATGCTGCAGTGGCTCGATGCGCACAAATAAACTCACGCTGATCGCGCTGGGTCTGCTCGCCGCGACACCGGTCGCAGCGCAGCAGACGGGCAACTATCCCAGCCGCGCCATCCGTTTCGTCCTGCCGTTTCCGCCCGGCGGCGGCACCGACATCGTTGGTCGCGTGCTGGCGCAGCGTCTGGCCGAAGAGGTCGGGCAAGCGGTGATTCCGGATAACCGCGCCGGTGCCGGCGGCAACATTGGCGCCGAGATTGTCGCCAAAGCAGCGCCCGACGGTTACACCATCGTGATGGCTACGGTGAGTCTCGCGGTCAGCCCGACCTTGTACAAGAAACTGAATTACGATCCGCTGAAAGACCTCGCCCCGATCGGGCTGGTCGCCGCCTCGCCGAATACTCTGGCGGTACATCCATCAACGCCAGCGCGTACGGTAAAAGATCTGCTCACGCTGGCGCGCTCGCAAGACGGGCGCGTCAGCTTCGGCACCGGCGGCCCCGGTTCGCTCAACGATCTCATCTCGCAGGTGTTTCGTTCGATCAGCAATGGCAAGTCGCTGGTAGTGCCCTACAAGGGCATCAACCCGGCGACGATTGCGATGCTCTCGGGTGAAGTGGATGCGGCGGTGATCTCGGTGGCCAGCGCTGCGCAATACGTGAATGCCGGCAAGTTGCGCGCGCTGGCCACACTCGCCCCCGAGCGTTCGGCGCTGTTGCCGAAAGTGCCGACCTCGAAAGAAGCCGGCTATCCGGAACTCGAAGCGGTGCTGTGGTACGGCATGCTGGCGCCAGCCGCTACACCACCGGCCATCATCACGCGACTCAACCAGGCCTTCACGAAAATTTCCAACGCCGCCGACACGCGCGAACGGCTGGCCAGTGTCGGCACGTTGCCGATGACCAGCACCCCCGAACAGTTTGCGGAGTTTCTGAAAAAGGATATCGCGCGCTGGGGCAAGGTGGTCAGGGACTCGGGCGCCACCGCCGAATAGTGGCGCGGTTGCCAAGGCCGCGCCAAGCTGTACAATTTTATTCCCGCAACACACTCGGAAACACACGCTGTGATCACACTGACCATCAACGGTGAAGCCCGCCACTTCGAACACGCACTGAGCTGCAGTGCATTGCTGGAAAAACTCGAGCTTGTCGGCAAGCGGGTGGCGATTGAACGCAATGGCGAAATCGTGCCGCGCAGCCGGCACGCCGACGAAATGATCAACGACGGCGACCGCCTTGAAATCGTGGTGGCGGTCGGCGGCGGCTAGCCCGCTCTAGGCGAGCCGCGTCGTAACGGCGCATACTTGTCCATCCCGCCCCCTTAGCTCTCACCCCTTACCTCTCACCTCTCACCCCTTACCCCTTACCCCTTACCCTTCCATCTGATTGCTGGACACCACCCACATGAACACACCAACAAACACTGATCCCTTCGTCATCGCCGGCAAAACCTATTCCTCACGCCTGCTGGTTGGCACCGGCAAGTACAAGGATTTCGCCGAGACGCGTGCCGCCATCGAAATGAGCGGCGCGGAAATCGTCACCGTCGCCATCCGCCGCACCAACATCGGCCAGAACCCGGACGAACCCAATCTGCTCGACGTGCTGCCGCCGTCGAAGTTCACCATCCTGCCGAATACCGCCGGTTGCTTCGACGCCGACAATGCGGTGCGCACGCTGCGACTGGCGCGCGAACTACTCGACGGCCACGATCTGGTGAAACTCGAAGTGCTGGGCGATCAGAAGACACTGTTCCCCAATATGTCCGAAACGCTGAAGGCCGCCGAGACGCTAGTCAAGGACGGTTTTAAGGTGATGGTCTATTGCAGCGATGATCCGATCGCCGCTAAACAACTCGAAGAAATCGGCTGCGTGGCGGTGATGCCGCTGGCCTCGCTGATCGGTTCGGGCATGGGCATCCTCAATCCGTGGAACCTGCAAATCATCATCGACCAGGCCAAAGTGCCGATCGTGGTCGACGCCGGTGTCGGCACCGCCTCGGATGCGGCGATTGCGATGGAACTCGGCTGTCACGGCGTGCTGATGAACACGGCGATCGCCACCGCCAGAAATCCGGTGCTGATGGCATCGGCGATGAAGAAAGCCGTCGACGCCGGTCGCGAAGCCTTCCTCGCCTGTCGCATGCCGAAAAAACCCTACGCCGCCTCCGCCAGTTCGCCGATCGGCGGCATGATTGCGCCGTCGAAATAATTTTCCTGACACGACGCCATGAACCACCTCAATCCCGCCGCACTCAAACAAGCGCTCGAGCGTAACGAGGCGCTGCTCATCGACGTGCGCGAGCCCGGCGAATTTGCACGCGAGCATATCGCCGGCGCGCAATCGCTGCCGCTGTCGGCCTTTGACATATCAAAGCTGCCACGCGACCGAAAAATCGTTTTGTGTTGTCAGTCCGGTGCGCGTTCAACGCGTGCACTGGCGCAATTGCAAGCCAGCGGCTACACCGACATTGCGCATCTGAATGGCGGACTCGCCGCCTGGAAGGCCGCCAGTTTCACCACCGCCGTCGACGTCTCGCAGCCGATCAGCATCATGCGCCAGGTGCAGATCGTCGCCGGCTCATTAGCACTGGCCGGTGCGCTGCTCGCTTGGCTGGTCTCGCCGTGGTTCATGATGCTGTCAGGCTTTGTCGGCGCCGGTTTGATGTTCGCCGGTCTTAGCGACACCTGCATGATGGCGATGCTGCTCGCCAAACTGCCTTATAACCGCCCCAAACTGTCCGCCCCGCAACCGCTGCCAGCACCCTGAGACGGCCGCGTCACCGTCACATGACGCGGCAACGATTTGCCCTTACACTGCCGCCCCTATGACTATCGAACACCGCCATATCCGCAGCTTTGTCCTGCGCCAGGGCCGCGTTTCCAACGCACAACAACGCGCGCACACCGAACTGCTGCCCGTCCACGGCATTGCGTATGCGCCGCAGACGATCGATCTCAATGCGATCTACGGCCGCAGCGCAGCCAAGATTCTGGAAATCGGTTTCGGCATGGGGGAAACCACCGCCGTCATCGCCACCGCGCATCCGGAAAACGATTACCTCGGCATCGAAGTGCATACGCCGGGTGTCGGCAGCCTGCTCAAAGAGATCGGCGAACGCGGCCTCACCAATTTACGCATCATCCAGCACGATGCCGTCGAGGTGCTCGCCAATATGGTCGCGCCCGACAGCTTTGACGGCGCACATGTTTTCTTTCCCGACCCGTGGCCAAAGAAACGCCAGCAAAAGCGGCGCCTGCTGCAACCGCCGTTCGTTTCGCTGCTGGCCTCGCGCCTCAAGCCGGGGGCGTATATTCACGTCGCCACCGACTGGCAGGAATATGCCGAACAGGTACTCGAAGTGCTGCGCGGCGAAGCGCTCCTGAAAAA